>NZ_AKJB01000108.1:0-1741 GCF_000282555.1 Pseudomonas sp. GM102
CGTTGAACACACCGTCCGGCAAACCGGCTTCGCTCAACAGACGAGCCATCAGCACACTGGCAGACGGGTCGCGCTCGGACGGTTTGAGGATGAAGCAGTTACCGGTGATCAGCGCCAGCGGGATCATCCACAGCGGCACCATCACCGGGAAGTTGAACGGCGTCACGCCGGCACACACGCCCAGCGGCTGACGCAGGTTCCAGTTATCGATGCCGCCGCCGATGTTGTCGCTGAACTCGGTTTTCAGCAGGTTCGGCGCACCGCAGGCGTACTCGACGATTTCGATGCCCCGGGTGACTTCGCCCTTGGCGTCCGAAAACACCTTGCCGTGTTCGCGGCTGATGATTTCTGCCAGCTCATCGTGATGGCGGTCGAGCAATTCCTTGAACTTGAACATCACCCGCGAACGGCGCAGGGACGATTGTTCGGACCAGGCCGGAAAGGCTTTCAAGGCCGAGGCGACGGCTTCGTCGACGGTCTTCTGGCTGGCCAGCCCGACGCGCGCCTGGACGCTGCCGGTGGCCGGGTTGAAGACGTTGCTGAACCGTTCGCTGCTGCTGTCTTGCACTTGACCGTGGATGTAATGGCCGATGATCGGGGCGTTGCTCATTGATCGTGTTCTCCGTGCAGAAGTTGGAATTCAGGCTTTTAGTTCAGAGATCAAGCAGCCAGCTGTGCTGCGGATCGTTATGGAACTGCCAGACGCGTTTCGGGCCGGCCATCACGTTCAGGTAGTACGACTCGTAGCCGTAGGGCACGCTGACCGGGTGATAGCCTTTGGGCACAACCACGAGGTCGCTGTTTTCCACGGCCATGGCCTGATCGATGCTGCGATCGTCGGTGTACACCCGCTGGAGCACGAAGCCCTGGGGCGGGTTGATCTGGTGGTAGTAGGTTTCTTCGAGAAAACTCTGGTGCGGCAAATCGTCGGTGTCGTGCTTGTGCGGCGGGTAGCTCGACGAGTGACCCGACGGCGTGCGCACTTCCACCACCAGCAGCGAATGGGCCGGTTCGGTATCCGGCAGAATGTCGCAGACGTAACGGGTGTTGGCGCCTTTGCCGCGCACGCTGCGTTTCATGGTGTCGGGTTTGATCAGCCGTGGGCCGAGGCCGTTGGTGGTAGAACCGGGCGCGGCACAGACGGCAATTTGCACATCGCTGAGCGCGCCCACTTGCGCCTGACTGCCGGGTGGCAAGTACGCCGCGAAGGGTGATTTGTCTTCAAACACCGACTGACGATCACCGATGTTGTCCCAGTCGAACGCGCCCTGCCCCGGCGCTTCGCCCTTGATGCTGACCCGACCGCTGAGCAGCACCAGGCACAATTCTTTTTCACCCGCCGACACCGGCAGGGTTTCGCCCAAGCTCAAGCGGTAAGCGGCGAAGCCGACGTATTCCAGCTCACCTTTGCCCAGCTCGACCATGGTCCGACCACGGGCGTTGCTTTTGACCAGCAGGCTCATCACTTAATCCTCTCGTCGAGCAGAGCGTGCAAGGTGTCGTAGCCTTTTTTGGCGTAGACATAACTGGGCGCCACCGCCGGGTCCTGTTCCGCTTCGACCACCAGCCAGCCGTGGTAATCGGCCGCCAGCAGCACGTCGAGCAAGGCGCCGAAATCAATATCACCATCGCCGGGCACAGTGAAGGTGCCGTTGATGATGCAGTCCGGGAAGCTCCACAAGTTGTTGCGCGCCAGTTGCACCACCGGTTTGCGCACGTCCTTGAAATGCACGTGGCAGAT
>NZ_AKJB01000109.1:0-26656 GCF_000282555.1 Pseudomonas sp. GM102
TTCGGCAGCTGCTACAGGTAGCGGTGTTTCAGGGCCAGCGCATGTCCTTGAAGCAGCTCATATTTTTTAATCCACACGAACGGTTGTAACTTCGTCTCAGATAGGTACAATGGCGCGGCTCGCCGTCAGGTGAGCGTCGTTATGGTGACCCCATCGGTCCCCCCGCAACGATCAGCCGTGAACCCGGTCAGGCCTGGAAGGGAGCAGCCGCAGCGGTGACATTGTGTGCCGGGGTGTGGCTGGTGGGGTTGCCTCCATAACGCAACACGAATCCTCTTTCGTGTTTTCCATTTAAAAATACTTTTTGTTTTCCTGCCATGGAGCTCATCCAGGGCGGTGTTTCGTCGTTTCCGAATTAAAGCGCTGGATGTAAAAAAGGAGGCCGCTCTGTCGCATTCGACAGATCGGCCTCTTTTTTTCATTTACTGGCACTAGGCTTGGACAAGGCCTGGTCAACCGCTGCGATCAGCTTTCCCAGATCCTTCGGGGTGGCTTTGTGTATGACGCTGAACAGGTATGCCCGCTGTTCATCTTCGTCTTCCAGATCTGCGAAAAAGGCTTTCAGCTTCACGCCCAGCACGTCGGCAAGCAAAAACAATGCTTCCACGCTGGGGGTATAGGTGCCGGTTTCGAAGCGACTGATGGTTTTGGGGTCAAAACCGGTTTTTTCGCCGAGTTCAGCCTGAGTAAGCCCTGCGACCTTGCGGTAGCGTCGGATGGCTGGACCCAAACTTGAAATTTGCATCGCTCAATTCCCATTTAGAATCAAGAACTTAACGATAGATTTTTGCATTAGGCAACTGCATGATCCATCACCTTGCTTTGCAAAATGTGATGCATTTCGTAGAATCGCCGCTTCGAAGGGTTTTGGGGTGATCTGCTTTCTGAAGTTTAGGCGATATGAAAAAGCCAGCATTGCGTTCCCTGCCGGGTATGCACAGAGGCCGCTGACGGTCTGAAGCCTCGCGAAATATTACCAGAGTCGGTGTTGCTACTTTGCCCTGGATCTTCGGCGCTCCGGGGCCATCAAATGCTGTTCATGGAGTGATAACGTGTCTCTGCGCAGTACGTCTCAAAACACCTCTTCCGGGCATCCTGCGCTGGTCGAGCGGTACCACCGCTAGCGACAGTGAGCCTGACTCATGGATGAGAAATACCGCAGGGCCGTGGATGCAGCCGCCATTTTTTCCGAGACCGATCTGAACGGCCGGATTACCTATGTCAACGATCAATTCTGCGCCGTGTCCGGTTACAGCCGCGAGGAACTGCTGGGGCAGAACCATCGCCTGCTGAACTCCGGCCTGCATTCCGCCGATTTCTTCGCCGCCATGTGGCGCACCATCGCCCTGGGCAATGTCTGGAAGGGCGAAATCTGTAATCGCGCCAAGGATGGCAGCCTGTATTGGGTCGACAGCACCATGGTGCCGGTGCTCGACGATGCCACCGGGCGCGTTCACCGATACCTGTCGATTCGTTTCGACATCAGCGAAAAACGCCAACTCCTGCAATCCTTGCAATGGCGGGTCGGGCATGACGTGCTGACCGGGCTGCCCAATCGAGCGTTCCTGTCGGATTTACTGGATCAGGCGCTGGAATTCTCCCGGCATGAAAACATTCCGTTGGCGGTGTGCATGCTTGACCTCGACGGGTTCAAGGCGGTCAACGACGGTTACGGTCACGCCAGTGGCGATATGTTGCTGGTGGAAGTGGCCAAGCGTTTGCGCGACATTGTGCGCGGCGAAGATGTGGTGGCGCGACTGGCCGGCGACGAGTTCGTGCTGGTGCTGCGTTATGTGCGCGATCTGCCGGAGTTGTGCGCGGCGCTGAATCGCGTGTTGGGGGCGATTTCGGCGCCTTACACACTGCACGGCAAGGACATCAATGTGTTTGCCAGCATCGGCGTCACTCTGTTTCCCCACGACAACGAAGATGCCGAAACCCTGCTGCGTCATGCCGATCAGGCGATGTACGTGGCCAAGCAGAGCGGGCGAAATCGCTTTCATCTATTCGATGTCTCTCGGGATCAGGAGGTCAAGGCCACTCACCAGACCGTCGAGCGGGTGCGTCAGGCATTGGTCGCCGGTGAGTTGCGCCTGCATTTTCAGCCCAAAGTGAACATGCGCCGTGGCGTGGTCGTCGGTTTCGAGGCGTTGTTACGGTGGGAGCACCCGCAAAACGGCATGGTGCCACCCCGGGAGTTTTTGCCGCTGGTGGAGGACACCGATCTGATCATCGATATCGGCGAATGGGTGATGGATCAGGTTCTGGCGCAGTTGCACCGCTGGCAGCAAGCGGGGCAGGGCTGGCCGATCAGTATCAATATCGCGGCGCGACATTTTCAGCGCGCCGATTTTGTCGACCGGCTCAAGCACGTACTCGCTCGACATGCCCAGGTTGCCCCGCAGATGCTCGATCTGGAAATCGTCGAGTCGGTGGCGATCGAGAATATCCAGCATGTCAGTGCCTGTTTGCAGGCCTGTCAGGCGTTGGGGGTGCAGTTTTCGCTGGGTGACTTTGGCACGGGTTACTCGTCCCTGAGTTACCTCAAGCGATTGCGAACCCAAACCATCAAGATCGATAAGTCGTTCGTGCGTGATATTTTGAATGATCGTGACGACCTGGCCCTGACCACGGCGGTGATTGGCCTGGCCCGCGCGTTCGGCCGGCAGGTGATTGCCGAGGGGCTGGAAAGCGTTGAGCACGGTGAATTGCTGTTGCGGCTGGGATGCGAAGTCGCTCAAGGCTATTTCATCGCGCGCCCGATGCCGCCCGGTGAGGTGCCGGACTGGGTGGCGGGTTTTGTCGCCCCGTTGCAATGGCAGGCACTCGAGCAGACAGCCGGCGCTCTGTAACAGCTGGCGAAGCCTGCGTTCGGCGGCGCAGCCGTCGTAAAATCCTGAGTTCACGGTTTAACAGAAAGACCGCGTCTCACGACTGCTGCGCAGCCGAACGCAGCCTTCGGCAGCTGCTACTGACCAGGATTGCCGGTATAGAGCCGGATGATGTCATTGATCTCCCCGGACGTTTTCATTTGCAGCAAGGTGTTCAGGATGCGCTGCACGGGCATCTTGGGGTCGTTGCGCACGTAGCAGCCGACGGTTTGTTCGTGCACCAGCGCTACGCTTTGCAGTTGCCGGTCGGGCAGCAAGCGCTGGTTGAACCAGTCCAGGGTCCATTGATTGCTCACGGCGTAGTGGTAGCGTCCGGCCAGCAGTTTTTCCAGCACCTGTTCCTGATTGCGCGCGTCTTCGCGGTTCAGGCGATCGGAATCGAACAAGGGTTGCAGAGTCGGGTAGTTATAGCCGCGCACGGTGCCGATCGACTGTCGCGACAGGCTCGCCAGGTTGACGGATGTGGGTGAGTCGCGCCGACCAATCAGCAAGTCGCGCTGGACCAGCAGTGGCACGCTCCAGCTGTAGTCCCCGGACAGGTTCGGCAACCAGGACGGTGAGACATGGCAGCGGACATCGACTTCGCCATGGTCCATGGCGTTTTGCACTCGCGCCCGAGGCAACACATGAAATTCTGCCGGCATGCCGACCTGTGTCGCCAGGCTGAGCATCATGTCGTACAAAATGCCCTGGGTCGGCCGGCCGCGCTCGAGTTGCACCATGGGCATGGCCCAGCTGTCGGATACGACAAAGCGCAACGGCGCCTCGGCGGCCGCGACGCTCAGGCTGACCAACAGCAGTGCCCCCAAGGCAAAACGCATAAACGCTCCGGTATGGCTCAAGCTCCGACTCAATAAACCCCCCTCAAAGTGCAGCTTAGCCAGAATAGACGAGCGCGCCGGATGCAATTTTGGCCTTGCTCCGCTAGCATTAGCCGCTTCTGTTCCTTCGTTGCGACGGTTTTCGATGAGTTATCAGGTTCTTGCACGTAAATGGCGTCCGCGCTCGTTCGGCGAAATGGTCGGCCAGACCCATGTGCTCAAGGCTCTGATCAATGCCTTGGACAGCCAGCGGCTGCACCACGCGTACCTTTTTACCGGTACCCGCGGGGTCGGCAAGACCACCATCGCGCGGATCATCGCAAAATGCCTGAACTGTGAAACAGGTATCACTTCGACCCCCTGCGGCGAGTGCTCGGTGTGCCGCGAAATCGATGAAGGCCGCTTCGTCGACCTGATCGAGATCGACGCCGCGAGCCGGACCAAGGTCGAAGACACCCGCGAGCTGCTCGACAACGTGCAGTACGCGCCGAGCCGCGGGCGCTTCAAGGTTTACCTGATCGACGAAGTGCACATGCTCTCCAGCCATTCCTTCAATGCGCTGTTGAAAACCCTTGAAGAGCCGCCGCCCTACGTCAAGTTCATCCTGGCAACCACCGATCCGCAGAAACTTCCGGCAACGATTCTCTCGCGTTGCCTGCAGTTCTCCCTGAAGAACATGACGCCGGAGCGGGTGGTCGAGCATTTGACCCACGTGCTGAGCGTCGAGAACGTACCGTTCGAAGACGACGCGCTGTGGCTGCTGGGCCGCGCCGCTGACGGTTCGATGCGCGACGCCATGAGCCTGACCGATCAGGCCATTGCTTTCGGTGAAGGCAAAGTCATGGCCGCCGACGTGCGGGCCATGCTCGGTACCCTTGATCATGGTCAGGTCTACGACGTCCTGCATGCGCTGATCGAAGGCGACGCCAAGGCGTTGCTCGAAGCGGTGCGCCATCTGGCCGAACAAGGCCCGGACTGGAACGGCGTGCTCTCGGAAATTCTCAATGTGTTGCACCGTGTCGCCATCGCCCAGGCCCTGCCTGAAGGCGTCGACAACGGTCATGGCGACCGTGATCGCGTATTGGCTTTGGCCCAGGCGTTGCCGGCTGAAGACGTGCAGTTCTATTACCAGATGGGCCTGATCGGGCGCCGGGACTTGCCGCTGGCACCGGACCCGCGCGGCGGCTTCGAAATGGTCCTGCTGCGAATGCTTGCGTTCCGACCGGCAGACACTGCGGACGCGCCGAGGCAACCGCTAAAGCCAGTGGGGATCAGCCAGGCCACAGTTGATTCCGCAAACTCAGTGGCTGCCGCGCCGATTGTTGCGCCGGTAGTCGCTACGGCCGTTACACCGCCTCCGATTGCGCCGGTGGTGGCATCGACCCCTGTCCCGGTAGCGGCGCCTGAGCCGGTCGCTTGCGTGCCTGCGCCTGTGGTCGAGCCTGAGCCTGAGCCCGTTGTCGAGCCCGTAGCGGTCGAAGAAGTCGATCTGCCGTGGAACGACCCGGTAGAGCCGGAAGTTGTCCAGCAGTCCGCCGTCGAGCCGGTCCTGGAAACGGCCGGCGAGCAACCCGAATTGCCACCGATGCCCATGCCGACCCCGGACAGCGTGGTGCCGGACGCGCCGGAATGGGCCGCTACGCCGATCCCGGAACCGTCCGTGGCCCAAGTCGATGCCGCTACGCCAGGCATGGATCAGGACGACGAGCCGCCGCTGGACGAGGACTACATCGAGCCGGACATGGATTCGGCCTACAGCTACCTCGACGACCTGGCCAGCGAGCACACCGCCGAACTTGCGCCGGAACCCGAACCTGAACCGGCCGCGATGCCGGCCACCGGCCTGGCCCTGCAATGGCTGGAGTTGTTCCCGAAATTGCCGGTATCCGGCATGACCGCCAGCATCGCCGCCAACTGCACGCTGATCGCTGTCGATGGCGACAATTGGTTGTTGCACCTGGACCCGGCCCACAGCGCCTTGTTCAACGCGACACAACAACGTCGCCTCAACGATGCACTGAACCAGCTCCACGGGCGCACGCTCACCCTGAGCATGGAGCTGATCAAGCCCGAGCAGGAAACTCCGGCCCAGGCCTCATCCCGCCGTCGCGCCAACCGTCAGCGTGAGGCCGAGGAATCGATCCACGGCGATCCGTTCATCCAGCAAATGATGCAGCAGTTCGGGGCGGTGGTCCGTCACGATACTATTGAACCTGTCGAGGCCCTGGTCAGTCAGGACTAATAACTGAAGGCGCTTGGCCACATTTGCCGGGCGCCGTTTTTATCCAAGTACTTTTGAGGTGATTACCATGATGAAAGGTGGCATGGCCGGCCTGATGAAGCAGGCGCAGCAGATGCAGGAAAAAATGGCCAAGATGCAGGAAGAACTGGCCAACGCCGAAGTCACCGGTAAAGCCGGCGGTGATATGGTCACCGTGGTAATGACCGGTCGTCACGACGTCAAGCGCGTGACCATCGACCCAAGCCTGGTCGAAGGCCTGAGCGAAGACGACAAGGAAATGCTGGAGGCGGTATTCGCCGCAGCCGTTAACGACGCCGTGCGCAAGATCGAAGCCAACAGCCAGGACAAAATGTCCGGCGTGACCGCTGGCATGCAATTACCACCGGGTATGAAACTGCCATTCTGATTCGCCAACGCGCATCCGATGGGTTACAAAAAAATGCCAGGCATCGCGCCTGGCATTTTTGTTTTGGCTGGTTTTTTATTGATCCCTGTGGCGAGGGAGCTTGCTCCCGCTGGACTGCGCAGCAGTCCCTTTTTTCGGGGCCGCTTCGCGACCCAGCGGGAGCAAGCTCCCTCGCCACAATGAAAGGTAGGGCAAACGGGTGGTGCGGGTTGCGTGGACTGAGTAATTGACGCTGTTATTTGACGCTAAACAGAGGCGCGGGTATAAACCGCGTCTCGTTGTTATGTCGGATTTTTCCCCATGAGCTTCAGCCCTTTGATTCGCCAACTGATCGATGCCCTGCGAATTTTGCCGGGTGTGGGTCAGAAAACTGCCCAGCGCATGGCGTTGCAACTGCTTGAGCGTGATCGCAGCGGCGGTTTGCGACTGGCCCAGGCGCTGAGCCAGGCCATGGAAGGAGTGGGGCACTGCCGCTTGTGCCGCACGCTGACCGAAGACGATCTGTGCCCGCAATGCGCCGATACACGCCGCGACGACACCTTGCTGTGTGTGGTGGAAGGCCCGATGGATGTTTATGCGGTGGAGCAGACCGGTTTCCGCGGTCGCTACTTCGTGCTCAAAGGCCATCTGTCACCCCTTGACGGATTAGGGCCGGAAGCCATTGGCATTCCACAACTGATGACGCGGATCGAAGAGGCGGGCACGTTCACTGAAGTCATCCTCGCCACTAACCCGACGGTGGAAGGCGAGGCCACTGCGCATTACATCGCCCAGTTGCTCAGCAACAAAGGCCTGATCGCCTCGCGCATCGCTCATGGCGTGCCGTTGGGCGGTGAGCTGGAACTGGTGGATGGCGGGACGTTGGCGCATTCGTTTGCCGGGCGTAAGCCGATTACCTTGTAGCGTCTGAACAGGTCCCTTCGCGGGCAAGCCTCGCTCCTACGGATATCGGTTGTTCGCGAATATTTGCACGACGCAAAACCGTAGGAGCGAGGCTTGCCCGCGAAGAATGCACCTCGGTCGATCTGATTTACACAACGCTATTGAAAACCAAGCAAGCGCTCGGTTAACTTCGCTGAACCTTCAGTGGAGCTCGCCGATGCCTGCCTTTCAGGAATACTTCGACCCCAGCCACCAATTGGTCCGCGACAGCGTCAGACGTTTCGTCGAGCGCGAGATTCTTCCGGACATCGATCAGTGGGAAGAAGCCGAAAGCTTCCCCCGTGAGCTCTACCTCAAGGCCGGCGCGGCGGGGATTCTGGGCATAGGGTATCCCGAAGCGTTGGGCGGCAGTCACGAAGGTGATGTGTTCGCCAAGATCGCCGCCAGTGAAGAACTCATGCGCTGCGGTTCCGGGGGGCTGGTCGCGGGGCTGGGCTCGCTGGACATTGGTCTGCCACCGATCCTCAAATGGGCCAGGCCCGACATCCGCGATCGTGTTGTGCCTCAGGTGCTGGCGGGCGAGAAGATCAGCGCCCTGGCCGTCACCGAGCCCAGCGGCGGCTCCGACGTCGCCAACCTGCAAACCCGCGCCGTGCGCGACGGCGACTTTTACCGGGTCAGCGGCAGCAAAACCTTCATTACCAGCGGCGTTCGGGCGGATTTCTACACTGTCGCGGTACGCACCGGCGAGCCGGGATTTGGCGGTATCAGTTTGTTGCTGATCGAGAAGGGCACTCCCGGGTTCACCGTCGGTCGTCAGTTGAAGAAAATGGGCTGGTGGGCGTCAGACACCGCCGAATTGTTTTTCGATGATTGCCGGGTGCCGGTTAGCCATCTGATCGGGGGCGAGAACATGGGCTTCGCCTGCATCATGGGCAACTTCCAGAGCGAGCGTCTGGCGCTGGCACTGATGGCCAACATGACCGCGCAGTTGGCCCTGGAGGAGAGCCTGAAGTGGGCTCGTCAGCGCGAAGCCTTCGGTAAACCCATCGGCAAGTTCCAGGTGCTCAAGCACCGACTCGCGGAAATGGCCACGGCGCTGGAGGTGTCACGGGAATTCACCTACCGCCAGGCGGCGAAAATGGCCGCTGGGCAGAGCGTGATCAAGGAGATTTCCATGGCCAAGAATTTTGCTACTGACACGGCTGATCGCATTACCAACGACGCCGTGCAGATCCTCGGTGGCCTGGGTTATATGCGTGAGAGCCTGGTGGAGCGGCTGTATCGCGATAACCGGATTTTGTCGATTGGTGGCGGGACGCGGGAAGTGATGAACGAGATCATCAGTAAACAGATGGGGCTTTGAGTTTTTGCGGTGTTGCGGCTGACGCCATCGCGAGCAGGCTCGCTCCCACAGTGATTTTTGTCGTATACAAGATTTGTATTTAACGACAATCCCTGTGGGAGCGGGCTTGCCCGCGATGGCGTCAGTACAGACGCTGCTTATTTATCGGTAAGGGCAAACTGCGTCAGACAGAAAGTAGGAATCCCCATGTCTTCCAGCCGCTGCGAACCACCCAGCTCCGGCAAGTCAATGATCGCCGCCGCTTCATGCACCCGCGCGCCCATGCGCCGAATCAGGTTGGCCGCCGCAATCAGCGTGCCGCCAGTGGCGATCAGGTCATCGAACATCACCACCGCATCACCCTCACACAGGCTGTCGGCATGGACTTCGAGAAAGGCTTCGCCGTACTCGGTCTGATAACCCTCGGCCAGCACGTCGGCCGGCAATTTGCCCTGCTTGCGGAACAGCACCAGCGGTTTGTTCAACTGATAGGCCAGGATCGAACCGATCAGGAAACCACGAGCATCCATGGCGCCGATGTGGGTGAAGTCGGCCTCGACGTAACGATGGGCAAAGCTGTCCATCACCAGGCGCAGGGCCGTGGGTGACTGGAACAACGGAGTGATGTCGCGAAAGATCACGCCCGGCTTGGGGAAGTCGATCACGGGACGGATCAGGGATTTGATGTCGAAGGAGTCGAAGACCATCGTCGAAGTGTCCTGGCGGGCTGCAAACGTCGCAGTATAACGGCGGCTGAACCGTTTCGCTCAGCCGCAATCGTTGCTATCAGCCTTCGAGCGAGCCGCCGGCCAGGGCGCAGAGCTGGATCGGATCGAGGATGTGGATTTCCTTGCCTTCGGCGGCGATCAGTTCGTTTTGCTGGAAACGGGTGAACACCCGGGACACGGTTTCCACCGCCAGGCCCAGATAATTGCCGATCTCGTTGCGCGACATGCTCAACCGGAACTGGTTGGCCGAGAAGCCCCGGGCGCGGAAACGGGCCGACAGGTTGACCAGGAAAGTAGCAATGCGCTCGTCGGCGGTTTTCTTCGACAGCAGCAACATCATTTGCTGATCGTCGCGAATCTCGCGGCTCATCACCCGCATCAACTGACGACGCAGTTGTGGCAGTTGCAGGGCCAGTTCGTCGAGGCGATCGAAAGGAATTTCGCACACCGAGGTGGTTTCCAGGGCTTGCGCCGAGACCGGGTGCTTTTCAGTGTCCATGCCCGACAGGCCGACCAGTTCACTCGGCAAATGGAAGCCAGTGAGCTGCTCTTCGCCGCTATCGCTCAGGCTGAAAGTCTTCAGGGCGCCGGAGCGTACTGCATAAACGGAATCGAACGTGTCGCCCTGGCGAAACAGGAACTCGCCTTTTTTCAGCGGGCGACCACGTTTGACGATATCGTCCAGCGCATCCATGTCTTCCAGATTCAAAGAAAGTGGCAGGCAGAGGGGGGCCAGGCTGCAATCCTTGCAATGGGCCTGGCTATGAGCGCGCAGCTTTACTGGCTCGGACATTTCTTTAATCCTTGTGGGAAAACACACATAAGACGTAAGGGTAACCCACGGGAGGACATTCAGGCACGCGGCGATTTTGTCGCAGGGTCGTAAAATCAGCGTTTCGCAGGCTGGCCATGAGCTGATGGCTAGATAACCCGTGAAAAACGCTGGCGATTTTGCTGTTCCAGGTACGCGTCGAACACCATGCACACCGAACGCACCAGTAATCGTCCGGCGGGCAGTACGGTGATCCGTTCGTTATCAAGTTCGATCAGTCCGTCGTTTGCCATTCCCTGCAACTGTGGCCAGAGTTCGCCGAAGTAACCCTGAAAGTCGATGTTGAAGGCTTGTTCGATCCGGGCGAACTCCAGGCTGAAATGGCAGATCAGTTGCTGGATGACCGCGCGTCGCAAGTGGTCATCGGAGTTGCACAGCAGCCCACGACTGGTGGCCAGCTGTGCGCTGGCCAGCGCGTTCTGGTACTGGTTCAGGTCGCTGCTGTTTTGGCAGTACAAATCGCCGATCTGGCTGATGGCCGATACCCCCAGGCCGATCAAATCGCAATGTCCGTGGGTGGTGTAGCCCTGGAAGTTACGTTGCAGGGTCGATTCTTCCTGAGCAATCGCCAATTCATCATCGGGCAGCGCGAAGTGGTCCATGCCGATGTATCGATAACCGGCCTTGGTCAGTTGCTCGATGGTTCCCTGGAGCATTTCCAGTTTTTGCGCCGGGGTCGGCAGTTCGTCGCTGTTGATCCGCCGTTGCGGCATGAAGCGTTCCGGCAGATGGGCGTAGTTGAACACCGAGAGCCGGTCCGGTTGCAGGCTGATGACTTCGTCGACGGTGCGGGCGAAGTTCTCGGGCGTCTGCTTGGGCAGGCCGTAGATCAGATCGATGTTGATCGAGCGAAATTGCAGGGTTCGGGCGGCATCGATCACCGCACGGGTTTCTTCCAGGCTTTGCAGGCGATTGACCGCACGTTGTACCGCCGGGTCGAGGTCTTGCAGGCCGATGCTGACCCGGTTGAAGCCCAATTCCCGAAGCAGGCCCATGGTCGACCAGTCGGCCTCGCGAGGGTCTATCTCGATGCCGTAGTCGCCGGAGTCGTCGTCCAGCAGATTGAAGTGTTTGCGCAGTTGAGCCATCAACTGGCGCAGTTCGTCGTGGCTGAGAAAGGTCGGTGTGCCGCCGCCGAAATGCAGTTGCTCGACTTTTTGCGTAGGGTCGAGGTGGCAGGCAATCAGCTGGATTTCCTGTTCCAGGCGCCGCAAATAGGGCAGGGCGCGACCACGGTCCTTGGTGATGACTTTGTTGCAGGCGCAGTAGTAGCAAATGTTCGCGCAGAACGGCACGTGCACATACAGCGACAGCGGCCGCAGGGCCTTGCGGCTGTCGCGAAGTGCATGAAACAGGTCGAAGGTGCCGACCTGGCTGTCGAATTGCACGGCGGTCGGGTACGAGGTATAGCGCGGTCCCGCCAGGTCATAACGGCGGATCAGATCTGTGTCCCAACGAATGGCGTCGAGCATGCGGGCATTCCCCCGGATAGGCTGGCAGTGTGGGCGAGTCTAGGGGGGGCGGCGTTGCGGCATCTTGATTTGCATCAAGGGTCGGGATTTGTGTTGTCAGTGAGGGCCTCTTCGCGGGCAAGCCTCGCTCCTACAAGGGACTCCTGTAGGAGCGAGGCTTGCCCGCGAAGGGCGCACCGCCAATCTAATGCCCCATCAGCCAATGCTGATGCGGCCCCGGCAAGGTCCAGATGCCGAATACCATCACCAGTAAGCCACCGGTCATGCGTACGCTGCGTTTGCGCAGCAACGCCGTGACTCGCTCAGCTGCCAGCCCTGTGGCGAGCAGCACCGGCCAGGTGCCTAAACCGAATGCCAGCATCAGCAATGCACTGTCCAGTGCATTGCCCTGGCTCGCCGACCACAGCAACGTGCTGTAAACCAGCCCGCACGGTAGCCAGCCCCACAGTGCGCCGAGCAGCAGGGCGTGGGGCAGGTTCGATACTGGCAACAGTTTGTTGGCCACCGGCTGGATATGCCGCCACAGGCCACGGCCAAGGCTTTCGATGCGGGTCAGGCCGCTCCACCAGCCGGCCAGGTACAGGCCCATGGCAATCAGCAGCAGTCCGGCGAGGATGCGCATAAACATCGCCGCCGGGCTATTGGCCACGGCCCAGCCGGCCAAGCCGATCAGCAGGCCGGCCGCGGCGTAGCTGAGAATTCGCCCCAGGTTGTAAGCCAGTAACAACCGAAAGCGTCGGCTGCGTTGTTCCTTGGGGATCGCCAGGGTCAGCGCGCCCATCAATCCGCCGCACATGCCCAAGCAATGCCCGCCACCGAGCAGGCCGAGGATCAGCGCAGACACCAGCAGTGGCGCCAACTCAAGCATGGGGCGGCGCCTTGTCGTCCGGTTTGGCCGGATGGCCGCTGGCCTCGTCGACGGCTGCCTTGTGGTTCGGGTCCTGATCGTCGAACAGGATGCTGTGGGCCGGGCCGTCGAGGTCGTCGTACTGACCGCTGTCGACCGCCCAGAAGAAGATATAGATAGCGATGGCCACGATCAGCAGCGCGGCCGGGATCATCACGTAGAGAGCTGGCATCTGGACTCCATGCCCGCGCGGCTCAGGCCGGCAGCGGACGGGTTTCTGGCGTGGTGCCGGCAGCCGGCGCGCTCGGCAGGCGAGTCAGGCGCAGGGCATTCAATACCACGGTCAACGAACTGATCGACATGCCAACCGCTGCCCATACCGGAGTGATCCAGCCGAGGGCGGCGAACGGCAACATGAGGCCATTGTACAGCGCTGCCCACAGCAAATTCTCGATGATGACCCGACGAGTACGGCGGGCCAGGCTGAAGGCTTGCACCAGCGCGTCGAGGCGGTTCGACAACAGCACCGCATCGGCACTGGTTTTCGCCAGATCGGTGGCCGAACCCATCGCCACGCTGATGTCGGCGGCGGCCAGCACCGGCACATCGTTGACCCCGTCACCGAGCATCAACACCTTGCGGCCTTCCTTGTGCAGTTGTTGCAGCACCTGCAATTTATCGTCCGGACGCAAACCGCCACGGGCCTCGTCTATGCCCAATTCGGCAGCGACGCTGGCGACCATCGGCGAGCTGTCGCCGGACAGCAGCAACGTGCGCCAGCCGCGAGCCTTGCAGGCCGCCAGCAGGGCGGGCGCGTCGGCGCGCAACCGGTCATCGAGCACGAACCACGCCAGCGGCCCTTGGCCGTCGCCGAGCAACAGCCATTGGCCGGGTTCATCGGGCATTACTGGCGTTTGAGTGCCGCTGAGTTCGCAGACAAACCCCGGTTGGCCAATGCGCAGGCGTTGTGCGCCAACCAACCCCTCCAGGCCCAGGCCCGGCGTGCTGTGAACTTCTTCGGCGGCCAGCGGTGCGCGACCAAAAGCCCGGGCGATCGGGTGCTCGGAGCGGTTTTCCAGGGCAGCGGCGAGGCTCAGGCATTGATCGCTGGTCAGAGCCCCAAGAGGCCGGATCGAACGCAAGGCCAGGCGACCTTCAGTGAGAGTGCCGGTCTTGTCGAAAATCACCGTGTCGATCTGGTTCAGGCCTTCCAGCACATGGCCGCGCGTCAACAAAAGACCGAGCTTGTGCAGCGTGCCGGTGGCGGCGGTGAGGGCGGTTGGCGTGGCCAGCGACAAGGCGCACGGGCATGTTGCAACCAGCATCGCCAGGACAATCCAGAACGCCCGCGAAGAATCCAGTTCCCACCAGAGCAGGCCGATGGCCGCGACGGCAATCAGCGACAACAGCAAAAACCATTGGGCGGCGCGGTCGGCGATTTCCGCCAGTCGTGGCTTTTCGGCCTGGGCGCGATCCAGCAGGCGGACGATGGCCGATAGTCGCGTGTCCTGGCCCAGCGCCAGGACTTCCACGGTCAGCGCACCTTCAACGTTCAAGGTGCCGGCGGTGACGGCATCGCCCGGGGTCCGTGGTTGTGGCAGGTATTCGCCGGTCAGCAGGGATTCGTCGATGCTCGACTGACCGTCGAGGATCTTGCCGTCGGCCGGCAGGATCGCACCGGGATGCACCAGCACCTGATCGCCTACGCGTAACTCGCTGAGCAGAATCCGTTCGCTCTGGCCGTCGGCGCTCAGCCGCAGGCAGGAGGCGGGCAACAGATTGACCAGCTGAGCGGTCGCGGCGGCGGTGCGTTCCCGGGCACGACGCTCCAGATAACGCCCGGCTAGCAGGAACAGCGCGAACATCCCCACCGCATCGAAATACAGCTCGCCAACCCCGGTGATCGAGGTCCAGATCCCGGCGATATAGGCACTGCCAATCGCCAGAGATACCGAAACGTCCATGGTCAGGTGACGGGTGCGCAAGTCGCGCATCGCCCCTTTGAAAAACGGCGCGCAGCTGTAGAACACGATCGGTGTGGTCAGAAACAGCGCGACCCAGCGCAGGATGGTGTGCAGCTCGGGACTGAGGTCAATGTTGAATTCCGGCCAGGTGGCCATGGTTGCCATCATCGCCTGGAACCACAGCAGCCCGGCGACACCGAGTTGACGCAGCGCCAGACGGTTTTCGCTGGCCAGTTGTTCACTGGCGCGGTCGGCCTGATAGGGGTGGGCGGCGTAACCGATGTGGCGCAATTCGCTGAGCACCTGGCTCAGTGGTAATTGCGCGTCGGCCCAGCGCACATGCAGGCGGTGGTTGGATAGGTTCAAGCGTGCTTCGGCCACCGCTGGCAAGGCGCGCAGGTGTTTCTCGATCAACCAGCCGCAGGCGGCGCAGCTGATGCCTTCCATCAACAGAGTGGTTTCGGCGAGTTCGCCTTCGTGGCGGACAAAGGGTTGTTGCACATCGGCGCGGTCGTACAGCGCCAGTTCGTCGACCAACTGCACCGGCAAGGCTTCGGGGTTGGCCGAGGCTTCGCTGCGATGCTGATAATAGCTTTCCAGCCCACCGGCCACGATGGCCTCGGCCACTGCCTGGCAACCCGGGCAACAGAACTCGCGGGTATCGCCGAGGACAGCGGCGGTGAAGCGGCTGCCGGCCGGGACGGGCAGGGCGCAGTGGTAGCAGGGGTTTGGATTGGTCATGAGGTTTTCACTGGTGCCGCTGAATCTCTGTCGTCAGGTAGGGCCTCTTCGCGAGCAAGCCCGCTCCCACATTGGTTCTGTGTCGTGCACCGAGTTTGAGTACACCAATAATCCAATGTGTGTGCGGGCTTGCTCGCGAATGCGCGAAGCGCAGGTTTTTATTTTTTCAGGTCTTCCGCACCCTGCAGCGGCTCATCACCGAGCAGCAGATCCTTGGCATGGCTGACCTGTTCTTCTTCGAACATGCGCCAGATCTTGTCATCCTGCATACCCAGCAATTCGACGAAGCGACGACCTTCGATCTTGTCGCTCAACTGGCCGATGTAGCGGCCCTGTTCGGTTTCGCTGCGGGCCAGGGTGATCTTGCGATCCTTCTCCGGCTGAGTGGGTGAAATCAGGTTCAGCTCAAGGGTTGCAGGCGTGCTGTTGCCGCTCAGGCGCAGGTCGACTTCGCCGGTCACGTCATCCAGATGCACGCTGGCTCGCAGTTGCAGGGTCTGGGCCAGCAGTTCGCGGTCCAGCGAACGGTTGATGCCCTTGCCGGCCTCGTAATAGTTGTCGTTGACCAGGTTGTCGGGGTTGTTCACTGCGATGGTCACCATCGACAGGGTCAAGGTCACCGAGCAGGCCAGGATGGCAATGATGATCCACGGCCAAAGGTGCTTGTACCAGGGACTTGCGGCAGTTGCTGCGGGCATGATCACTTCTCTCAACGAATTTGTGGGCCGATGAATCGGCTCTTGGCTTCAACGTGGACGTTGGCGTCATCGGCATCCTTGAGGATGAATTTCACCTCGTTGGTGCTCGACGGCAGTTGTTCCGGTGCGCTGGACAGTTCGACCGGCTGACTGAAAATTTCCCCGGCGGCGACTTTGATCTCGCGCTTGCCTTGCAACTTGAGGTCCGGCAGGCCGGTGGCTTCCAGCACGTACGTGTGGTCGCGCTGGTCCTTGTTCATGATCTTCAGGCTGTAAACGTTTTCGATCCGGCCTTCGGCGTTCTCGCGGTACAACACGCGGTCTTTGCTGACATCGAAACCGACCAGCGAACGCATGAAGAACGCGGTCATCAGCAACGCGATCATCGCCAGCAGCACCGTGGCATAGCCGATCAGGCGCGGACGCAGTTTATGGGTTTTTTGCCCCGACAGGTTGTGCTCGGTGGTGTAGCTGATCAGGCCGCGCGGGTAATCCATCTTGTCCATGATGCTGTCGCAGGCGTCGATACACGCCGCGCAGCCGATGCATTCGACTTGCAGGCCGTCGCGAATGTCGATACCGGTGGGGCAGACCTGGACGCACATGGTGCAGTCGATGCAATCGCCCAGGCCCTGATCCTTGTAGTCGATGCCTTTTTTGCGCGGGCCACGGCTTTCGCCACGGCGCGGGTCGTAGGAGACGATCAGCGTGTCCTTGTCGAACATCACGCTCTGGAAGCGTGCGTACGGGCACATGTAAATGCACACCTGCTCGCGCAACCAGCCGGCGTTGCCGTAAGTGGCGAGGGTGAAGAAACCGACCCAGAAATACGACCAGCCATCGGCCTGGCCGGTGAAGAAATCGAGCACCAGTTCGCGAATCGGTGAGAAGTAACCGACGAAGGTCATGCCGGTCACGAAACCGATCAGCAGCCACATCGTGTGCTTGCTGAATTTGCGCAGAAATTTGTTGGCGCTCATCGGCGCCTTGTCGAGCTTGATGCGTTGGTTGCGGTCGCCTTCGGTGACTTTTTCGCACCACATGAAGATCCAGGTCCAGACGCTTTGCGGGCAGGTGTAGCCGCACCAGACCCGACCGGCATACACGGTAATGAAAAACAGGCCGAAGGCACTGATGATCAGAATGCCCGAGAGCAGGATGAAATCCTGAGGCCAGAAGGTCGCGCCAAAAATGAAGAATTTACGCTCCGGCAAGTTCCACCAGACGGCCTGATGACCGCCCCAGTTCAGCCATACCGTGCCGAAATACAGCAGAAACAGTCCGGCACCGCCGATCATCCGCAGGTTGCGAAACAGGCCGGTGAAGGCTCGGGTGTAAATCTTTTCTCGAGAGGCATAGAGGTCGACGCTGTTGTTCGCATTCTTGGCAGGCGGAGTAACGTCGTGTACCGGAATCTGATTGCTCATCATTGCATCCCACGGCAGTGGAAAAATGCCCCGGTCAGTACATGCCGACCGCGGTCAAAAAGAGGTGTTGCAGTGGCGCAATGATACGCCTGTAGCTCTAGCGCAAGGGTGCGACCTTTGGTCGCGTTGGGGGAAACCAATTGATGGTGTAATGACTTGAATCAATTGACTTGTGAATTATGGACGGTTTTGCAGGGGCGGCGAACTCATTCGTCCCACGGATTGATCAGTGCAACACCGCTGGATTGAAAGTCGCTGATGTTTCGGGTGACCACCGTAAGGCCATGAACCAATGCAGTCGCTGCGATCAGGGCGTCGCTTTCATTGGCGCGATCCGGAACATGCAAGCTGGCACAGCGTATTGCCACGGCGGCATCGACCGGCAAGATTCTGGCATCGAAGGCCGGTATAACGTGGCGCTTCAGCCAGGTGCGCAATACCTTCCCCTGAACAGGATCACGACGCTCCATTCGAAGAACCCCTGTCTCCAGTTCCTTCAAGGTAATGGCCGAAATAAACAGGCGTGGCGCGATGACACTTTTGGCCCAGGCGACGACATTCGCATCAGCCTGGGGTTTGCGCAGTTCAGAAATCACGTTGGTGTCGAGTAAGAACATCAGGACAGATCCACGGGTCGATGAATGATCACGGTACGCTCGGTTTCGAATTCGATGTCTGCCGCTTCTGGCATCACCAACAGGTCGACGATGTTGGCGTTTATGCCGGTCAGTTTTTGGTACTCCTCAATGCTTAGCAGTACGTGAGCAGGCTTGCCACGGTCGGTGATGATAACCGGCCCATTACGCGTGGCTTTTTTGGCACTACTTGTGTCCTGGTTGAATTCACGGCTGGAAATGGTAGTGATGGCCATCATGCGTGGGCTCCTGAAAATGCCGATGTAGAAACGTTACTACCAAGCTCGTGATCCAGCAAGTTGAAATTATTGTGCTCAACCCAGCCTTGCCTGATCACCCGCTTCGGAGATCGCGACCTTTAACCCCGCCGGCTCGAACGCAAACGGCCCCTCTAAGATGAGAGGCCGTTTTTGTAGCTTCAGTAAATGTTTGATGGGCTGTGCCGGGAATCAGGGCAGCCTGCCGCCTCCCAGGCTATCCAGTCCACTGCCGGTATCACGTTTTCTATCCGCGCCATCTGCGTCTTCCAGGTCAGTTATGTCGGCGAAAGACCTGATACGGGTATTTTGCGCACCTGCACCTGTCGCTGAATCTTCAGGTTTAACGTCTGCAGCGTCCTGAAGCGCTGGTTCAATGTCGTCATGCAGGCAGGGAGAGGGCTGATGAAGTGGCATGCTGTTGTCGTCATTCTTTGACATGTGGTTCTTCCATGAAAGTTGGCCCTGACGTCGGTCATCAGGGTGGGAATGAACGCTACAGGGCACTGAAATTCGAGTCTATTAAGCATTTGTCTCAAGTTATGAGCACATTGCTGATACAAAAAAAGCCCCGCCAATTTTCATTGGCGGGGCTTTTTTTGTATCAGGCGTTTGCCTTATTGGGCATTCGCGTCCGCTGCCTTCTCACCGTGAGAGAGGCTGTAGACGTAAGCGGCCAGCAGGTGAACCTTGTCGTTGCCTTGCAGCTGTTCTTGCGCAGGCATCTGGCCCTGACGGCCGTAACGGATGGTCTGCTGCAGTTGAGCGAAGCTCGAACCGTAGATGAACGCTGCTGGGTGGGTCAGGTCAGGGGCGCCCATCGCTGGCGTACCTTTACCCGCCGGACCGTGGCACACCACGCAGTTGGCAGCGAAGAGCTTTTGACCGGCAGCCGGGTCGGCCTTCGCGTCTTCTGGCAGTTTGCGGCCATGCAGGTTGGTCACGACG
The DNA here is from genome assembly GCF_000282555.1 of Pseudomonas sp. GM102. NCBI lineage: Bacteria > Pseudomonadati > Pseudomonadota > Gammaproteobacteria > Pseudomonadales > Pseudomonadaceae > Pseudomonas > Pseudomonas sp. GM102. The sequence goes on from NZ_AKJB01000109.1 coordinate 19,137, forward strand.
AATGCAGCAACGTCACGAATGCCCTGGTCCTTCAGTTGATCCCAAGCCGGCATCACAGCGTGACGACCGCCCATGATGGTGGTCTTGATGGTTTCTGCCTCGCCACCCCAGCGCCAGTCGGCGTCGGTCAGGTTAGGGAAACCGTAGGCGCCTTTGGCGTCGGAACCGTGGCAGACCGAGCAGTTGGAGGCGAACAGGCGGCCACCCATCTTCAGGGCTTGCGGGTCTTTGGCCACTTCTTCGATCGGCATGGAAGCAAACTTGGCGAAGATCGGGCCGAACTTGGCATCCGACCTGAGCATTTCCTTTTCCCATTCGTGAACGCCGGTCCAGCCGGTCTGGCCGTTGGCGAACGCGGTCTGCTTCTCGTTATCGAGGTAGTTGTAACCCGGCAGCAAGCCTTTCCAGTTACCCAGGCCCGGGTACAGCACCAGATAGCCAAGGGCGAAGATGATGGTGCCCACGAACAGCATGAACCACCATTTCGGCAGCGGGTTGTCATACTCCTCGATCCCGTCGAAGGAGTGGCCGACCGTTTCATCGGTGGATTCGCTGCGCTGGCCCTTGCGGGTGGACAGCAGCAGCCAGGTCAGGGCGAAGATGGTGCCGAGACTGAGGACTGTGACGTACAGACTCCAGAACGTAGTCATTCTTTGTTACTCCTAGAAGCTTGCTCGACGTGCTTGATGGCTTCGGGATCATCCGCGAAAGGCAGCAAGGTCGCGTCTTCAAACTCCGACTTGCGCTTGGGGCTGAACACCCACAGCGCCAGACCGATGAAGGCCACCATCACAACAACGGTGCCCAGGCCACGAATCATCCCGATATCCATCTAAATCACCGTTTGCTTTTGATGATGGTGCCCAGGCCTTGCAGATAGGCCACCAGCGCGTCCATTTCGGTTTTGCCCTTCACAGCATCCTTGGCACCGGCGATGTCTTCGTCGGTGTAAGGGACGCCGAGCGTGCGCAAGACTTCCATTTTCTTGGCGGTGTCTTTGCCGTCGAGCTTGTTTTCCACGAGGAACGGGTAGGCCGGCATTTTCGACTCAGGCACTACGTTGCGCGGGTTGTACAAGTGCGCACGCTGCCAGTCATCGGAGTAACGACCGCCGACACGGGCCAGGTCCGGACCGGTACGCTTGGAACCCCACAGGAACGGGTGGTCCCAAACGCTTTCACCGGCGACCGAGTAGTGGCCGTAACGTTCGGTTTCGGCACGGAACGGGCGGATCATCTGCGAGTGGCAGCCGACACAACCGTTGGCGATGTACACGTCGCGGCCTTCCAGCTCAAGGGCGGTGCGAGGCTTCATGCCCTCGACCGGCTTGTTGGTGACGTCCTGGAAAAACAGCGGAACGATTTGAGTCAGGCCGCCGACGCTGACGGCGATAACCATGAAGAAGGCCAGCAGGCCAATATTCTTCTCGACTGCTTCATGCTTCATCAGTGAGCTCCAACTACAGCAATCTGTTCAGCAGCTTTGGCTTCAGCCGGGTTCGAGGCACGTACAGTACGCCATACGTTGTAGGCCATGAACAGCATGCCGCTGGCGAAGAACGCACCGCCCAGGGCGCGAACGATGAAACCTGGGTGGCTGGCTTGCAGCGCTTCAACGAACGAGTAGGTGAGGGTGCCGTCGTCGTTGATTGCCCGCCACATCAGGCCTTGGGTGATGCCGTTGACCCACATCGAGGCGATGTACAGCACGGTACCGATGGTCGCAAGCCAGAAGTGCGTGTTGATCAGGCCGATGCTGTGCATCTGCGTACGACCGAACAGTTTCGGGATCATGTGGTAGATCGCGCCGATCGAAATCATCGCTACCCAGCCCAAGGCGCCGGCGTGTACGTGGCCAATGGTCCAGTCGGTGTAGTGCGACAGCGAGTTGACGGTCTTGATGGCCATCATCGGGCCTTCGAAGGTCGACATGCCGTAGAACGCCAGCGATACCACGAGGAAACGCAGGATCGGGTCGGTGCGCAGCTTATGCCAGGCGCCCGACAGGGTCATCATGCCGTTGATCATGCCGCCCCAGCTCGGTGCCAGCAGGATGATCGACATTGCCATGCCAAGGGACTGAGCCCAGTCCGGCAATGCGGTGTAGTGCAGGTGGTGCGGACCGGCCCAGATGTAGAGGGTGATCAGCGCCCAAAAGTGCACGATCGACAGACGATAAGAGTAGATCGGACGCTCGGCCTGCTTCGGAACGAAGTAGTACATCATCCCCAGGAAGCCGGTGGTCAGGAAGAAACCTACCGCGTTGTGGCCGTACCACCACTGGATCATCGCATCAGTCGCACCCGAGTAAGCCGAGTAGGACTTGAAGAAACTGACCGGCAGGGACGCGTGGTTGACGATGTGCAGCATTGCGGTCACGACGATGAAGGCACCGTAGAACCAGTTACCGACATAGATGTGCTTGGTCTTGCGCTTGACGATGGTGCCGAAGAACACCAGACCGTAGGTGACCCAGACGATGGCCAGCAGAATAGCCAGGGGCCATTCCAGTTCCGCGTATTCCTTGGTGGTCGTGAAACCCATCGGCAAGGTAACGATCGCGCCGACGATCACCGCTTGCCAACCCCAGAAGGTGAAGGCCGCGAGGCTGTCGGAAATCAGTCGCGTTTGGCAGGTTCGCTGCACGACATAATAGGAAGTGGCAAACAGAGCACAACCACCGAAGGCGAAAATCACCAGGTTGGTGTGCAGCGGGCGCAGGCGTCCAAAGCTCGTCCATGCCAGACCGAAGTTCAACTCCGGCCAGACCAGTTGCGAGGCGATGAAGACACCGAGCCCCATGCCAAGGATCCCCCAGACCACCGTCATGATGGCGAACTGGCGGACTACCTTATAGTTATAAGCAGTCGGACTGATTGCTGTGCTCATTCTAAGGTTCCACGGTTTGGGTGTTTTATTAGGAGTAAAAATCGGCCGCAAGTATGTAGAAAGCGGGGGGTCATTGCAACGCGCCATGACGTAGGTCAATGCTTTCAAAAGCTGATTCTGCGGCCTTTCCATGCGCCGCGTAAGGACAAAATTGCCCTCGGACAAAATGTCGCAACGGATCAAAGAGGCGAGGGGTTCAGGTCAGTTGTAACGGGGTATGTTCAAACACGACGATCGGGTAACAGAGGGCAACGGGGACGATAGCCGGTGTCTACCAGCCTTTGCGGCCTGTCATCGAGCAAATTCGTCGAACACATCGGGTTGAATCGACCTGGAACCGACGCTGGCCAGTCCGCATCGCAGGGAAGCTTAGACCCGAATCCGGCGAACCGAAAGGAAGACCAAGGGAGGGTGCGACAATGCGTCGCAAAGGGGCAGGGAACTGCCGCATCCGGCTGAATGCGGCAGTAGAGCGGACGAGAATTATTCGTTTTTGCCTTCAGCCTGCAAACGCTCTGTATTCAAGCCGTGCGACAGGCTGTACACATAAGCGGCCAACAATTGCACTTTATCGTTGCCGAGCAGTTCATTCTGCGCCGGCATATGGCCCTGGCGGCCATGGCGAATGGTTTGTTGCAGTTGCGCCAGGCTTGTACCGTAGATGAATCCGGCCGGTTGCGTCAGGTTCGGCGCTCCCATGGCTTCAGTGCCTTGGCCGTTTGCCCCATGACAGGCTACGCACATAGTGCTGAACGCCTGCTGTCCGGCATGCAGGTCGGCACCGTTGTCGGCAGGCAAAGGCAGGCCGGCCAGTTCATGACGCACATAGGCGGCGACGTTCTTCACGCCGGCGTCGCCGAGGATTTCTCCCCAGGCCGGCATCGCGGCCATGCGACCGCCCATGATGGTCGTTTTGATCATTTCGGCATCGCCGCCCCAGCGCCAGTTGCTGTCAGCCAGGTTAGGGAAGCCGAACGCGCCCTTGGCATCCGAGCCGTGGCACACCGAGCAATTGGACGCAAACAGACGACCGCCCATTTTCAGCGCTTGAGGGTCCTTGGCCACTTCCTCCACCGGCATGGCAGCAAATTTGGCGAAGATCGGCCCGAACTTCGCGTCAGCCTTGTTCATCTCCTTTTCCCATTCGTGGACACCGGTCCAGCCGTCCTCATAACCGGGCAAGATGCCTTTCCAGTTGCCCAGGCCCGGGTAAAGGATCAGGTAGCCGACGGCAAACACCAACGTTCCGGCGAACAGCATGAACCACCACTGCGGCAACGGGTTGTCGTACTCCTCGATGCCGTCGAAGCTGTGGCCCATGGTCTGGTCGGTGCTGCCCTTGGTTTCCCCTCGGCGCGTTCCAATCAGCAGCCAGGTCAGGCCGATCAAGCTGCCGATGGTCAGTACGCAGATCCACGTACTCCAGAAGGTGGTCATGACCGGGTACTCCTTGTGGCGGATTCTTGTTGGGTGCTGTTTTCGGATTGTGGTTCGTCGGCGAACGGCAGCAGGCGCGCTTCGGCGAATTCCGGGTTGCGCTTGCTGTTGAACACCCACAGGGTCAGGCCGACGAAGGCCACGAACACCACGACCGTGCCCAGGCCGCGGATCATTCCACTGCTCATTTCAACGACCATGGCTCACCTCTTGCTCTTGATGGATGTGCCAAGCACTTGCAGGTAAGCGACCAGGGCGTCCATTTCGGTCTTGCCCTGGAGCGAGGCGACTGAGCCTGCGATGTCTTCATCGGTGTACGGCACGCCGAGGGTGCGCATGGCGCGGATCTTGGTTTCGGTGTGGCTGCTGTCGACCTGATTGGCCACCAGCCATGGATAGGCCGGCATTTTCGACTCCGGCACCACGTTGCGCGGGTTGTACAAGTGCGCGCGGTGCCAGTCTTCGGAGTAGCGACCGCCAACGCGTGCCAGGTCCGGCCCGGTGCGCTTGGAGCCCCAGAGGAATGGGTGATCCCAGACGCTTTCCCCGGCCACCGAGTAATGCCCATAGCGCTCGGTCTCGGCGCGGAACGGGCGGATCATTTGCGAGTGGCAACCGACGCAGCCTTCGCGGATGTAAATGTCGCGACCTTCCAGTTGCAACGCGGTGTAGGGCTTCATGCCTTCCACCGGTTTATTGGTCACGTCCTGAAAGAACAGCGGGACGATCTGGGTCAGGCCGCCAATGCTCACGGCGAACACCATCAGCAACATCAGCAGGCCGACGTTTTTCTCGATTGTTTCGTGTTTCATGGCCGACTCCTCAGGCGATCTGCGCGGCAGCGGCGGCTTCGGCAGGCTGCGAGGCCCGCACGGTGCGCCAGGTGTTGTAAGCCATCAGCAACATGCCGCTGAAGAAGATCGCGCCGCCCACCAGTCGCACGACGAAGCCTGGGTGGCTGGCCACCAGGGTTTCGACGAAGGAATAGGTCAGCGTGCCGTCCTCGTTGACGGCGCGCCACATCAGGCCTTGGGCAATGCCGTTGACCCACATGGACGCGATGTACAGCACGGTGCCGATGGTCGCGAGCCAGAAGTGCGCGTTGATCAGGCCGATGCTGTGCATCTGCGCACGGCCGAAGATTTTCGGAATCATGTGGTACAGCGCACCGATGGAAATCATCGCCACCCAGCCGAGCGCGCCGGCGTGAACGTGGCCGATGGTCCAGTCGGTGTAGTGGGAGAGGGCGTTGACTGTTTTGATCGCCATCATCGGGCCTTCGAAGGTCGACATGCCGTAGAACGCGAGCGACACCACGAGGAAGCGCAGGATCGGGTCGCTGCGCAACTTATGCCAGGCGCCCGAGAGCGTCATCATGCCGTTGATCATCCCGCCCCAGCTCGGCGCCAGCAGGATCAGCGACATCACCATGCCCAGCGACTGCGCCCAATCCGGCAGCGCGGTGTAGTGCAGATGGTGCGGGCCGGCCCAGATGTACAGGGTAATCAGCGCCCAGAAATGCACGATCGACAAGCGATAGGAGTACACCGGACGCTCGGCCTGTTTCGGCACGAAGTAGTACATCATCCCGAGGAAACCGGCGGTGAGGAAAAAGCCTACGGCGTTGTGGCCATACCACCACTGCACCATGGCATCGGTCGCACCGGCGTAGAGCGAGTAGGACTTGGTGAAACTCACCGGCAATTCCAGGTTGTTGACGATGTGCAGGATCGCCACGGTGATGATGAAGCCACCGAAGAACCAGTTACCGACATAGATGTGTTTGGTCTTGCGCTGCATGATCGTGCCGAAGAACACCACGGCGTAGGCCACCCAGACGATGGTGATCAGGATATCGATCGGCCATTCCAGCTCGGCGTATTCCTTGGAACTGGTGTAACCCAGCGGCAGGCTGATGGCCGCCAGCAAGATCACCAGTTGCCAGCCCCAGAAGCAGAACGCGGCGATTTTTGGCGCGAACAATCGGGTCTGGCAGGTGCGTTGTACCGAATAGAACGAACTGGCGAACAGGGCGCAACCGCCGAAAGCGAAGATCACCGCGTTAGTGTGCAGCGGGCGTAGACGGCCGAAGCTGGTCCACGGCAGGTTGAAGTTGAGTTCAGGCCAGACCAATTGGGCGGCGAGAAAAACCCCGAGCCCCATGCCGACGATGCCCCACACCACCGTCATAATGGCGAATTGGCGGACCACCTTGTAGTTGTAGGCGGTACTGATAGAAGTGTTCATGGTTCCCCATCCACGGTTCAGCCGAAGTGAGGGCCTGCCTTTGCGAGTAAGCCGCACGGCAGACGCTCCCTTCGCCTGGAGTTATAGGCAGACTAAAAGCGAGGCAAGCATGGACAAAGAGCACAAGGCCAGTATTGACGGGGATCAATGGGCGCAGTGTGTGCGGGATCACGGATGGTTGTGGAATGCCGCCACGGCGCCGGCCTCGGCGACGCTGATTCTCGCTCACGGCGCCGGTGCGCCGATGGACAGTGATTGGATGACTGATATGGCTCAACGCCTCGCCGCGCTTGGCGTCAACGTGTTGCGTTTCGAGTTTCCGTATATGGCGCAACGGCGTATCGATGGCGGTAAACGTCCCCCGAACCCGGCGCCCAAATTGCAGGAATGCTGGCGTGAGGTGTATGCCGTGGTGCGACGCCATGTCGCTGGCCGCCTGGCCATTGGCGGCAAGTCCATGGGCGGGCGGATGGCGAGTTTGTTGGCCGATGAGTTGGGCGCGGATGCACTGGTGTGCCTGGGGTATCCGTTTTACGCCGTCGGCAAGCCGGAAAAACCGCGGGTCGAGCATCTGGCGGCGCTGAAGACCCGGACGTTGATAGTGCAGGGAGAGCGGGATGCGCTGGGCAATCGTGAGGCGGTTGAGGGCTATGAATTGGCGCCGAGCATCGAGGTGTTTTGGCTGGTCGCGGGGGATCATGATTTGAAGCCGTTGAAGGCTTCGGGGTTTACTCATGAGCAGCATTTGGCGGCTGCGGCGGGGAAGGTGGCTGCGTTTCTTCAGTGAGATTTTCGCCTGCAGTCAGGGCCTCTTCGCGGGCAAGCCTCGCTCCTACAGGTCATGCGTCGATCATGCGGATCATGCGGATCATGCGGGTCATGCGGATCATGCGGATCATGCGGATCATGCGGGTCATGCGGGTCATGCGGGTCATGCGGATCATGCGG
>NZ_AKJB01000110.1:0-46744 GCF_000282555.1 Pseudomonas sp. GM102
CGCTCCCACAGGATTTGTGCCATACACAGATTTTGTATATGACCGCTGTCCCTGTGGGAGCGGGCTTGCCCGCGATAGCGGCAGGTCGGTCAACACAAAACCCGACGGACTCGCTTGCGGCGTGAAGCTTGCGGCTCCCGACACAGGTATACTGCCGCCTTTCGCGGCTCGCCTACCGGGCCCGACTCTTTGAGCATCACCCGGAGCTTTCATGACTTCCCCGACACAACCGCCGGTTGCCGACGCTTTGAGCGACGACCAGGCAGACCTGCCAGACAGCGTCGACTCCAGCGCAGACAGCGAAACCAAAGCGGCGATCCCAGCGTTCAAGTTTCCGTTCAAACCGGGAGAATTGGCCGCGGCGAAGAATGCCAGCCAGCCTTGGTACAAGAATGGCGCGAAGAATGGCCACACCAAGACCCCAGGTGCAGCGCCTCCTGGCACTCGTCGTTCGATGGGTAAGCGCTGAGTTTTTGCCTCTGCGGTGCCTGATCTATCGTCATCGCGAGCAGGCTCGCTCCCACAGGTGATCTTCATGAGACACAGATAGTGTGTACGACGAAATCCACTGTGGGAGCGAGCCTGCTCGCGATGAGGCCATTAAATACAACACATCCTCTGGCTCAAGCCGCCCGCAACGAAATAAACGCATAGTTCAGCGGCACTTCGGTCGCCACCAGCGCCCCGGCTGCCTGCACTCGCCCGGCGATATCGTCGCCTGACACATGAAAGACCCATTCACCGTCCGATCCTGCCAACGGCTGCTGCGCCACCTGATCGATGACGATGGCAAACGCCGTCATGTCCGGCAAATAAGCAGTAAATCCATCGCCCTTCAACGCAGTCGTCCGAATCCCCAATAGCGCACAAATCGCCTCCTTGGCCTGAATCTCATCGCGATCCGCCTGACGGGAGCGCTGGATCAATCCCACAAGCTCCTGATCCACCAGTTCACCACCGATGATCAAATCCGGCCCTGTTTCCCAGGACTCGGGCGGGCATTCTTTGATCGCCGGGTTGAGCGGGATGTGCGGATTGATTTCCATCGGGTAGATGCGGCACACCAGCGGTCGGCGTTCGTAGATGCGGCAGAGGTTGTCTTCGTCAAGATTCCGGCAGGGGCCGACGTTGTACGCGGCAAAGGTGATCGCCACGTGGGCCTCGCAGGCGCCGCTTCGAACCGCCACCGAACGGCGTTCGGCATGTTCGCGTTGCTGCGCGGGCAGGCCCAGGCCATTGGCGAGGAAGGCCTCTACCAGCACGATCACCTGACCGCCATCGGCCGCCCACATCCGGGCTTCGGCCAGTGTCAGGGGTACATGGTGGTCGTTGCAGCATTTGCCACAACCTACGCAGGAAAACGTTGTATTCATCTAACGGCCAGTCACCTGTGAGGGCATGAAATGGCGACAAAAAGCCACCGCAAAGGCCTGTGCCGAAGCAAGTTATGCGCCATTCATTGCGCTTTTGCTGTTGGGCGGATGGAGTCCCACTCAGTCACGTAGGCGGTTTTGTTTTTCTTGTTGTAGAGGCACAACTCGGTGCCTTGCTGGCCTTTCATGTGTTTTTGCGGGTACTGGCCTTGCAGCAGGAGCGCGGTATAACCGACCCGGTCATCGAACTGCGCGGCGTTGCCGACGGGGTTGGCGTTCTTCAGGCCGCTGGCCTTGGTGCAACTGGCGAGCACGGCTTTATCGTAGGCGGCCCAGGCGTCGGGGCTGGAGGCATGGGCTTGGGTGGTGAGGGTGATGAGGCAGAGGAAGGTCAGGGTGGTGGCTTTCATGGTTTGGGCATCCTTGGCGTGTCGTGGCCGAGGTCGGAGTATGCCTGATGGTTTTGGGTGGTTGTGCGGGCCTCTTCGCGGGCAAGCCTCGCTCCTACACAGGTCACCGAACCCTGTAGGAGCGAGGCTTGCCCGCGAAGGCGGTGTCAGGTTGGAACCTGCTCCCGGCGGACCACATACATCCCGGCACTTTCATACAAGCGCTGGGCCCGAAGGTTGTTTTCCAGCACCTTCAGATCCACAAAGCCTTCGCGACGTTGTTGAAATGCGTTGAAAGCATTTAGCAGCAATGCACGGCCAAGTCCGAGGCCTTGAGCGCGCGGGTGCACCACCAGGCTCTTGATGTAAGCGCTGGTCCAGCACTGGGCGACGCCGACGATTCCTTCGGCGTCGAACGCGATGAAGCACAGGGACGGATCGTATTCGGGATCGGTTTCGAAACGCTGTTGCCAGACGTCCAGCGCCGGCACGCGACCGCTACCTTCCCGATAGCCGAGTTCCATCAAGTGATGAACGGCTTCAGCAAGTTCGGGACGGTACCGGGTCAACTCAATGCCATTTGGCCAAGTGAAAGGCGGCACAACCTCACCCAGGTTGCGCCGCATCAGAAAACAATAGTCCTCGGCCAAAACTCAGTGACCTTGTTCGGCGACGGCCCTGGCCGCCGCGATCAGGCATTTGGTCAGTTCCGGCGAGGAGAATTTAGTCAGCACCGCGTTGGCCCCGGCCAGTCGAGCTTTCTCGCTGTTCATCGCGCTGTCCAGCGAGGTGTGCAGCAACACATAGAGGTGTGAGAAGTCGGGGGTTTCGCGCAATGTGCGGGTGAGGGCGTAACCGTCCATTTCCGACATTTCGATATCGGAGACGATCAGATTGATCTGCTGGGCGGTGCCTTGCAGGTCCAGCAGGCAGTCGATGGCTTCCTTGGCGCTGCGAGCAGTGTGGCATTGCAGGCCGAGGTTGCGCAGGGTGTGCACCGATTGTTGCAAGGCGACTTGGCTGTCATCGACCACCAGAATCCGCGCATTGCCGAGGACTTCGGCGTCTTCCATGCTCAGTTCGGTCGGGGCCGTTTCGATCTGCGCCGGAGCGATGCCGTGGATAACCTTTTCGATGTCCAGCACTTGCACCAGCGTGCCGTCGACCGAGGTCACGCCAGTGATGTACGAGCGCACGCCGCCGGAGCCGAAGGGTGGTGGACGGATGTCGGTGGTCAGACAATGGACGATCTTGCTCACCGCCTGAACGTGCAGGCCCTGTTTGGAGCGGCTGACGTCGGTAACGATCAGGCAGCCACCGTTGGGGTCTTCCAGCGGTCGCTCGCCGATGGCGCGGCTCAGGTCGATCACCGACAACGATGCGCCGCGCAGGGTGGCGATGCCTTTGACGTGGGGGTGCGACTCCGGCAGCTTGGTCAGCGGCGGGCAGGGGATGATTTCGCTGACTTTCAGCAGGTTGATCGCCATCAGCTTGCCGCTGCGCAAGGTAAACAGCAGAAGCGAAAGTGAATCTGCGCGGGCTTTGTTGGAAGACATAAAAACCTTCTGTGGAGAAAGGTGATGGGCGATTGTGAAGATCGCCAACAGCTATCGATGCCGGGTTATCGACTTGTCGGGGGCAGGCTTTAGGGGAAATGCCCACTGCCAGCCAAACGGTGAACCCCTGTGGCGAGGGAGCTTGCTCCCGTTCGGCCGCGAAGCGGTCGTGAAACCAGCAATGAGGTTCTACTCTGGAAAAAACGGGAGCGCTACGCACTCCAACGGGAGCAAGCTCCCTCGCCACAAGAGTACGATGTTATCCGGGTGAGACTATTTCATACCCAACCGCTTGGCCATCCGTCCAAGGTTCGCCCGATCCAGGCCCAGCTCCCGCGCCGCGCTGGCCCAGTTGTTCTGGTGTCGTTGCAGGCAAGCGCTGATCAGTTGGCGCTGATAATGCTCGGTGGCCTCACGCAAGTCCCCTGAAATTAACGCAACCGTTGGCGCAGCAATCACCTGTTCTGGCGCGGGTTCAACGCTGCCATTGGGCAAATCCAGATCCGCCGCGTTTAAGCTGAGAATCTTCGGCCGTTGCTTGCAGTTACCCAACGCCTTCAATGCGCTACGGCCAATCAAATGCTCCAGCTCCCGCACGTTCCCCGGCCAGTCATACGTCAACAATGCCGCTTGCGCATCGCTGGTCAGGCGCAGGCTGTTGAGGCCCATGCGTGAGCGGTTTTGTTCCAGGAAGAAGCCGCTGAGCAACAGCACATCCCGACCGCGATCGCGCAGTGCGGGCACCAGCAGCGGGTAAACGCTCAGGCGATGATAGAAGTCGGCACGGTAGCGACCGCTGCGCACTTCTTCGGCCAGGTCGCGATTGGTCGCTGCGATCAATCGCACGTCGACCTGATGTTCCTTGTCTGAGCCCAGGCGCTGCAGTTGACCGCTCTGCAGCACCCTCAACAATTTGGCTTGAACTGTCAGCGACAGTTCGCCCACTTCATCGAGGAACAACGTACCGCCATTGGCCAGCTCGAACTTGCCGCGCCGATCGTTCGTCGCCCCGGTGAAAGCACCGCGCACATGGCCGAACAATTCGCTCTCCACCAGCGTGTCTGGCAGGGCGGCGCAATTGAGGCTGATGATCGGTTTGTCGGCCCGTGGGGACGCGGCGTGGATGGCTTGGGCCACCAGCTCTTTGCCGACTCCGGTTTCGCCGGTGATCAGCACCGTCAGGTCACTGCCGCCCACCAAGCTGATCTCTTCCACCAGTCGCTTGTAAGTCTTGCTCTGGCCGATCATTTCGCGGTTCTGTTGGCCGCTGGCCTGACGGTAAACCTCGGCGCGCTGATGTTCGTCTTCGACGCGATTGGCCAGCCGTTCGATGCGCTCGGCGGCGTTGACCGTGGCGGCGGCGAGGCTGGCGAAGGCTTGCAGGGCGTCCAGTTCGATCGGTTCGAAACGTTCCGGGTCGAGCGCGTCGAGGGTCAGCAAACCCCACGGGCGCTCGTCGATAAACAGCGGGCAGCCCATGCAGTCGTGGACTTCCAGGTGATCGTGAAGACCATCGACCAGGCCGTCATAAGGGTCAGGCAAATCGCTGTCGGCGGCGAAGCGAGTCGGGCCGGGGCTGCTGAGCAGCGCTTCGAAGCGCGGGTGTTCGCTGACCTTGAAACGTCGACCGAGGGTGTCGGTGCTCAACCCGTCCACCGCCAGCGGCACCAGCCATTCGCCATCGAGTCGCAGCAGGGCCGCGGCGTCGCACGGGAGCAGGGCGCGCATGGCTTCGAGCAGGCGCCGGTAGCGCTCGCCTTCGGGCAGTTCGCGGGACAGGTCGGAGACCAGGGGCAGTAGGGTCGTGAGCAGTAATTTTGCAGTCATAATGACTCCGTGTAGTCGGTGTGACTATAAAGCGTCGTGTGTCGATATGACTACTGTGTTTTTAACTAACTGATTTATAAGGATTTAATAGTTGGCATGGAAACTGATACGTAAAGGTTATTCATATAAAGCCCAGGAGTTGCTCTTATGCTTAGCGTTCAAGACCGTGCCATCGTCAAGTCCACCGTTCCGTTGCTGGAAAGCGGCGGCGAAGCGTTGATCACTCACTTCTATCGCATGATGCTCTCCGAATATCCGGAAGTCCGCCCGCTGTTCAACCAGGCCCACCAGGCCAGCGGCGATCAGCCTCGCGCCCTGGCCAACGGTGTATTGATGTATGCGCGGCACATCGACCAACTCGATCAGTTGGGCGACCTGGTGGCCAAGATCATCAACAAGCACGTGGCCCTGCAGATCCTCCCGGAGCATTACCCGATTGTGGGCAGCTGCCTGTTGCGAGCGATCTCCGAAGTGCTGGGCGAAGAGATTGCCACGCCTGAAGTGATGAGCGCGTGGGGCGCGGCCTACGGTCAATTGGCCGAGATCCTGATTGGCGCCGAAGCCAGCATCTACGACCAGAAAGCACAGGCGCCGGGCGGCTGGCGTGGTGCGCGGGAGTTCATCGTGGTGGCCAAGGTCGAGGAGAGCGCAGAAATCATTTCTTTCTACTTCGAACCGGCGGACAAGGGCCCGATTCTCGCGGCAGAGCCAGGCCAGTACATCGGCATGAAACTGATCCTCGATGGCGAAGAAATTCGGCGTAATTATTCGCTGTCGGCGCTGGCCAACAAAGGCCAGTACCGCATCAGCGTCAAGCGCGAAACCGGCGGCCGCGCTTCCAACCATTTGCACGATCAACTGCATGTCGGCGCAAGTATCCTGCTGTTCCCTCCAGCGGGGGATTTCACCCTGACCGCCAGCGACAAACCGCTGGTGCTGATCAGTGGTGGCGTCGGCATCACCCCGACGCTGGCGATGCTCGAAGCAGCTCTGGCGACCGAGCGGCCGGTGCACTTTATCCACTGCGCACGCAACGGTAGCGTGCATGCTTTCCGTGACTGGATCGATGGCCTGGCCGAGCGTCATCCGCAGCTCAAGCGTTTTTATTGCTATGCCGAAGACGATGGGATCAGCCCGGCGGCGGACAAGGTTGGCCTGTTGAGCCAGGAACAACTTGGCGAGTGGTTGCCGGAACAGCGTGATGTGGATGCGTACTTCCTGGGGCCTAAAGGCTTCATGGCGGCGATCAAGCGTCACCTCAAGGCTTTGGGTGTGCCGGAGAAGCAGAGTCGTTACGAGTTCTTCGGGCCGGCTGCCGCGCTGGAGTAACGCTCTGGGAGGTTCCTGAGGGCCGGGTCGGTGCTTCGCTTGTTCGCGAAGTATCGACCCGGCCTTTTTTGCATTCGGCTAGCACCCGACCAGAGGCCGGGTATAAGGCTGTCTGCTCGATTGACGGATAATACGTAAAAGTCCAGTATGGAATTCTAAGTACAAAAAAGGTTTACCCCGTTTCAGTTTTCTTCTGTCTTGCCAAACCAACAACAACCCGCGAGAGAACGAATATGAAGAAATTCCCCCTCATCACCGGTCTGGCCCTGAGCCTGTTGGCGTGCAGTAGCTTGTTCGCCGCCGAGAAAGACCTGCGTATCGGTATCGAAGCGGCTTATCCGCCGTTTGCATCCAAAACCGACAAAGGCGAGATTGTCGGTTTCGACTACGACATCGGCAATGCCCTGTGCGCGCAGATGAAGGTCAAGTGTGTGTGGGTTGAAGGCGAGTTCGACGGTCTGATTCCTTCCCTGAAAGTGAAGAAAATCGACATGGCGCTGTCGTCCATGACCATTAACGAAGACCGTAAGAAGTCGGTGGACTTCACTCACAAGTACTACTTCACCTCATCGCGTCTGGTGATGAAGGACGGCGCGGTAGTGGATGATCAGTACGCCAGCCTCAAGGGCAAGAACATCGGCGTGCAGCGCGCAACCACCACTGACCGTTACGCTACCGAGGTTTTCGAACCCAAGGGCATCAACGTCAAGCGCTACGGCAACAACGAAGAAATCTACATGGACCTGGCAGCCGGTCGTCTCGATGCGATTTTTGCCGACACCATTCCACTGAATGACTTCCTGTCGATGCCGCGTGGCAAGGGCTATGCGTTTGTCGGGCCGGAATTGAAAGACCCGAAATACGTGGGTGAGGGCGCCGGGATTGCCGTGCGCAAGGGCAACACGCAGTTGGTGGCGGATCTGAACAAGGCGATCGACGAGATTCGCGCCAATGGCGAGTATCAGAAGATTTCGCAGAAGTACTTCAAGTCCGATATTTACGGCGATTGATCGATCGCCATCGCGGGCAAGCCTCGCTCCTACAGTCCAACGTTGTTCACAAATCGGGTGAACGACGCGAAACCTGTAGGAGCGAGGCTTGCCCGCGAAGGGGCCCTTTCAATCGACGAAGATCTCAACACTCAACCCTTCAATTCCTTCAAATGCTTGTACACCGTCGCCCGCCCCATGTTCAGCACATTGGCCACATAGTTGGAGGCGCTTTTGCCTTTGAAGGCGCCTTCGGCGTGCAGCGCCAGCACCAGTTCGCGTTTGTGGTCGCGAGTCAGCACATTCAGGCTCAACTGACGCTCGCGCAGCCAGGCGTGCAGAAAGGTGTTGATCCGTTCCTGCCAGTCATCGCGAAACAGTGAGTCCGGTTGCGGGATCAGCTTGGTCGGCGACAGGAACAAATCCAGCGCCGCTTTCGCGTTCTCGAACAACGAGATATTCAGGTTGATGCACAGCACCGCCAGCGGGCGACCCTCGCTGTCGCGCAGCACGCTGCTGAGGCTGCGAATCTTCTGGCCGTCCCAGTTGAGCTTTTCGTACGGCCCGATGTTTCGTTCGCTGACGTCTTCGCTGAGCATGTCTTCCAGCGACGAATCGTCGCCGATTTCCCGTTTGGACAGGTTGTTGGCGATGTAATCGACCTTTTGCGTGCGCAGGTCGTGCAGCACCACCTCGGCGTGAGGGAAGAACAACGTGGCGATCGCATCGGCAATCGCGCGAAAGTTGTCCATGGACGTAGCGTCCAGGGCCGAGTCTTTTTCAGGTGCGTTCATACAGTGGAACTCCAGGCAGCGTCAGTGCCCCGTTAAAAAGGGGCACTGGAAGTTTGCCGCAATCGTGTGGACACGTCACCTGACGGGCAGGATCAGCTCAGGCGGGCGGGGGAGAGCATCTCGGCGTCCAGGCCGAAACGGGTGAGCTGCTCGGGCAAGGCTTCACCGCGTACCAGTGCCGCGCTGGCCTGGCCCATGGCCGGTGAAGTCTGGATGCCGTAGCCGCCTTGCGCCGCGACCCAGAACAGCCCCGGCACCTGCTGATCGAAGCCGGACAGCAAATCGCCGTCGCGCACGAAACTGCGCAGGCCGGCCCAGGTGCGGGTCGGACGGCGAATGGTCAGGGTGGTGGCTTCTTCGATCTGGTAAATGCCCATGGCGATGTCCAGCTCTTCGGGCTGCACGTCGTGCGGTTCCACCGGGTCGGCGTTGGCCGGTGAGCCGAGGAACATGCCGGCATCGGGCTTCATGTAGAAGGATTCATCGAGGCTGACCAGCATTGGCCAGTCGTGGATATCCAGACCTTCAGGGCCGGCAAAGATAAAGGCTGCGCGGCGCTTGGGTTGCAAACCCAGCGGTTTGGCGCCAGCGAGCTCGCCAATCTTGTCGGCCCAGGCACCGGCGGCGTTGATGATGATCGGGGCGCTGAAGGTCTGAGTCGCGGTTTGAACCTGCCACTGTCCTTCGGCATCACGGCTCAGGCTCAACACTTCGCTGTCGGTATGAACTTCACCTTTATTGCGTCGGATACCGCGCAGATAGCCCTGATGCAGAGCATCGGTATCGATGTCGCTGGCGGTCGGGTCGTAGATCGCGCCATGGACTTTTTCCCGACGCAGGATTGGCAGGCGCGCACAGGCTTCGTCGGCACTCAGCTGCTGCATTTCTGGCACCGTGGCTTTGGCGCTCAGGTATTGATTGCTCAGCTCGGCCGGATCGCCGGTGAAGTCGACGGTCATCTCGCCGCGCGGGGTCAGCAGCGGGTGTTCGCAGAAACCGGGCGGTGGAGCGTCGAAGAAGTCGCGGCTGGCCTGGGTCAATGCCCGAACCTGCGGTGTGCCGTAGGCGGCGGTGAACAGCGCCGCCGAGCGTCCGGTGGAGTGATAGGCCGGATGGGATTCGCGTTCGAGCACAATCACCCGCCCGTGCTGCGACAGCCAGAAACCGGTGGAAGCGCCGGCAATCCCGCCGCCGATGATGATGAAGTCTGCCTGGCTCATGAACGTCTCCTGTGGGGGCGCAAAATGCCGAAATTGTAGAGAACTGCTGTAGGAGCGAGGCTTGCCCGCGAAGGCGATGTGTCAGTCTTGGTTTATGTCTACTGACACACCGCCTTCGCGGGCAAGCCTCGCTCCTACGAAGGGCGTGGTGTTAGCGCTGTAGTTGGTAAAGGGCATTGGCCAGTGCGATGTCTTCCAGGCCCAGGCCGATGGAGCGGAAGAACACCGGGCGGTCGTAGTCGGGGCGCTGGACTTTTTCACTGAGCAAGTCGGGCAGGTCGCCGACAATCGAACGCTTGTCCCAGCCATGCTGCTCACCGGCGATCAGCATTTCGCCGGCCGAGCCCGGAGTGGTTTGACGATAGTCACAGAACACCTGCATGTCATTGAGGCTCTGCGGCGGCACTTCATGGGCGCGTGGGGCGTTGGTGCTGATGGAGGTGATCAGCGCCGGTTTGCTCAAAATTGACGGGTCGATCACCGGGCCGGCGGACGAGGTGCAGAGCATGATCACGTCGGCATCCTGAATCGCGGCTTCGCAACTGTCGACGAGGGTCAGCCGTGGATCGAGGCTTTTAAGCTGTGCCAGCGCTTCGGGATTCTTGCCCTTCAGGCTCGGCGAATAAAGGCTGATGCTTTGCCAGTCCCGCAGGCCCTTGACGTAGTGCAGGTGCGCCTGGGCCACGTTACCGCTGCCGATGATCGCCAGGCGCCGGGCGTTCAATGGAGCAAGGGCATCGACCGCCACCGCCGTCGTCGCGGCGGTGCGTGCGGTGGTCAATTCACCGGCATCGCAGAGCAGCAGCGGCTGACCGGTCTGCATCGACATCAGCAACGTCCAGGCGGTTACCAGCGGGCCTTGCTCGCGCACGATGTAAGGCGACGTCTTGACGCCATAGACCCCGTCTTCGGCCAGCACACCCAGGTAGTTGATGAAGTCCCCGGCACCCTGCGGGAATTCCACCCACTGTTGCGCCGGTTGCACAGCCTGCCCGGCGGCCAGGTCGCGGAACAGTTTGCGCAGGATCTGCGGTACGTCGACTTGCGCCAGCAGTTCGCGGGCCTGGGGTTGGGTGATCACGTAAGGCGTGCTGGGCATGGTCGGCTCCGGGCGCTGAAAGTAAACTAATTTGTCCATTATGGACTTTTAGTTGTCTCTAGCAAGCTCCTGTTAAAAAAACCGGACGAAAAAAAAGCGCAGTCCGTTTCCGGCTGCGCCTCTTTCTGAAGGCCCGCGTTACGGGCGCTTGCGCTCAACCGCCCGCAGCAGGTGCGTCGGTGGCGTTTCACAACTGATCTTGCGACCCAGCAGCGCCTCGATGGACGGTAGCTGGTAGGAGTCGTCTTCACCGGCAAAACTGATGGACACGCCATCCGCGCCGGCACGGCCGGTACGACCGATGCGGTGCACGTAGTCGTCCGGGACTTCCGGCAGGGTGAAGTTGATCACGTGGCTGATGCCATCGATGTGAATGCCGCGACCGGCCACATCGGTGGCTACCAGCACGCGGATCTTGCCTTCGCGGAAACCTTCCAGGGTCTTGATGCGCTTGTGCTGCGGCACATCGCCAGACAGTTGCGCCGCGTTGACGCCATCGCGCACCAGGCGTTCTTCGATGCGCCGCACTTCGTCCTTGCGGTTGGCGAAGACCATGACCCGTTCCCAGCCGTTATCGTTGACCAGGTTGTAGAGCAGTTTGTATTTGTCGGCACCGGCCACCGCGTAGATGTGTTGCTCGACGTTTTCGCTGGCCACGTTCTGCGCTTCGATCTCGACGATCGACGGGTCGGTGGTCCATTGCTTGGCGAGGTTCATCACGTCTTCGGTGAAGGTCGCGGAGAACAGCAGCGTCTGGCGCTCGTTCTTCGGCGGAGTCTGGCGAATGATCTGACGCACTTGTGGGATGAAACCCATGTCGAGCATCCGGTCGGCTTCGTCCAGCACCATCACTTCGACCATGTCCAGGTGCACATCGCCGCGCTGGTTGAAGTCCAGCAAGCGGCCCGGAGTGGCCACCAGGATGTCGCAGTGACGGGCCTCAAGGTGCTTGAGCTGCTTGTCGAAGTCCATGCCGCCGACAAACGTCATGACGTTGAGGCCGGTGTACTTGGTCAGGTCGGCTGCGTCCTTGGCGATCTGTACCACCAGCTCCCGGGTCGGGGCGATGATCAGTGCCCGCGGTTCACCCATGTAGCGCTCTTTGGGCGGCGGGGTTTGCAGCAGCTGAGTGATGATCGAAATCAGGAAGGCAGCGGTTTTGCCGGTGCCGGTCTGGGCGCGACCGATGGCGTCTTTGCCCGCGAGGGTGAAGCCGAGCACCTGCGCCTGGATCGGCGTGCAATACGGAAAACCCAGGTCCTGAATGGCGTGCATCAGTTCGGGGGCGAGTTTGAAATCGTGGAAGCGGGTTTTGCCTTCCTGGGGTTCGACGACGAAGTCTTCGAGTTTCCAGGGAATAACCGGCGCTTTTGGTTTTGGTTCGCGACGCGGTTTTGCCGGTTTCGGGGCTTCGCTGCGCGGCTGTTCAGAGACAATGGCCGGGGCAGAGGGGGCGGTCGGTGTGGTCACCGGCTCGTGCTTCGGTGCCGCTACGGTTGCGGTCCGGCCAGGCTGATTACCGTCGGTGCGGTGGCTGGGAATATGAGAAGGAGCGCTGGAGACTGGCGCGAGCTGCTCAGTCTCGCTTTTACCGAACATTTTCTTGAGTGCTTTGAGCACGGTCATCTCATCAATTGGTTAAGGAATATACGCCGGCCAGTGTAATGCAAGAATCGGGCGCGGCGTAGTGGGATGGATCAATGGGTAGCTTTTAACGCAAACGCTCGGCGAGCCAGACGCCGATGTCACGAATTTCTTCGGGTAACACTTCGTGGCCCATTGGGTATTCCTGCCATGTCACGGTGACACCACGCTGCTTCAAATGCTCATAGGCGGTTCGGCCCATGGAGTTTTGAACCACCTCATCGTACTGGCCGTGCAATGACAGCACCGGAATGCGCTGCTGGCTGGCGGAAAGCTCCAGTTCATCACTGAAGGTCGGTGCATAAGTAGAGAGGGCAAGTACGCCACCCAGCGGTCCCTGCCATTGCACAAAGGCCGTGTGCAATACCACGGCGCCACCTTGGGAAAAACCGGCGAGAAAGATGCGCGAGGCGTCTATTCCGCTGGCCTTCTGCTCTTCGATCAAATCAAAGACCCGTTGCGCGGACACTTCTAGCTGCTCGCGGCTGATCGCGCGCGCCGGGCTCATGGCCAATATGTCGTACCAGCTCGGCATTTCGTAGCCACCATTAATAGTGACGGCGCGAGTCGGTGCCTGGGGCAGGACGAAGCGGGTAGTGAGCAGACTTTCCTGTAGCGCTTCGGCTACCGGCAAAAAGTCGTAGCGGTCGGCGCCCAGCCCGTGCAGCCAGATTACGCAGGCATCTGCGGGCTTGACGGGTTCCAGAATCAAGGGCTCGGTCATGGGTGCTCCATATTTGTGCATGCGCTCTCATTTAAGTGCGAGGTTCGAGTGCGCAACGGGTTGATCAGTTAAGAAGATGTCGCAAGGCTGCAAGTTTTGCTATTGACCTGTCGCTGAATCGCTTTAGCGAGCGGTCTGGTACGGGCTTTGCTATAGGGAAGCCTGTGCAACCAATCTTATGCCTGGCGGTAACACTATCAGTGTACGGCTGGTCTTGGGATAGCAAAGAATCCGGTGATGGATGTTCGCCAAAGGCCGCTACGGGCTTCGCGAACGTGAAAGGGCTACCGCCCGTTCGGCCGATTGGTGAGAAGGGAGTTGTCCATGATGTGGATTTTCTCCTACTAGACTCATAGCGACGGTCCTGCTTCGGTTGACCCTAAAAAAAGCCAACACGGGTCAACAACGCCTCATAAGGGTGCGACAGGGCTTAAGCTCCGACACAACAAGAGCAAAACTGGAGGTTTGAATGAAGATGTTGAAATCCACCCTGGCCATCGTGACTGCAGCCGCAGTGCTCGGTGTCAGTGGGTTCGCTCAGGCGGGTGCAACCCTGGATGCAGTGCAGAAGAAAGGTTTCGTACAGTGTGGTGTGAGTGACGGTCTGCCGGGTTTCTCGGTTCCGGACTCTACCGGCAAGATCGTTGGTATCGATGCTGACTTCTGCCGCGCTGTGGCTGCTGCCGTATTCGGCGACGCGACCAAGGTCAAATTCAGCCAGTTGAATGCCAAGGAGCGTTTCACTGCTCTGCAATCTGGCGAAATCGACGTGCTGTCGCGCAACTCCACCATGACCAGCTCTCGTGACGCGGGCATGGGCCTGAAGTTTCCAGGCTTCATCACCTACTACGACGGCATCGGCTTCCTGGCCAACAGCAAACTGGGCGTCAAGAGCGCCAAGGAACTGGACGGTGCAACCATCTGCATCCAGGCCGGTACCACCACTGAGCTGAACGTCTCCGACTACTTCCGCGCCAATGGCCTGAAATACACCCCGATCACTTTCGACACCTCCGATGAAAGCGCCAAGTCGCTGGAATCCGGTCGTTGCGACGTGCTGACCTCCGACAAGTCCCAGCTGTTCGCCCAGCGCAGCAAGCTGGCTTCGCCGAAGGACTACGTAGTTCTTCCGGAAACCATTTCCAAGGAACCACTGGGCCCGGTCGTGCGTAACGGCGACGACGAGTGGCTGGCTATCGTGCGCTGGACGGGCTATGCCCTGCTCAACGCCGAAGAAGCAGGCGTGACTTCGAAGAATGTCGAAGCCGAAGCCAAGTCGACCAAGAACCCTGACGTCGCTCGTATGCTGGGCGCTGACGGTGAATACGGTAAAGACCTGAAACTGCCCAAAGACTGGGTCGTGAAGATCGTCAAGCAAGTCGGCAACTACGGTGAGATGTTCGAGCGCAACCTCGGCAAGGACACTCCGCTGCAAATCGACCGCGGCCTGAATGCGCTGTGGAACGCTGGCGGCATTCAATACGCACCACCAGTGCGCTGATGGTTCTATCACCCGGCGGGCCAACCGCCGGGTGATGTTCTGTTCCATTATTTCCGGGGCACTTCATGCAAAATTCAATCGGCGCACCAAAGCAGAGGCTCAGCCTCAGCGATCCACGAGTGCGTGCGTGGCTGTTTCAGATCATCACGGTTGTCGCCGTGGTCGGGATGGGTTGGTACCTGTTCGACAACACGCAAACCAACCTTCAGCACCGGGGCATTACCTCCGGTTTCGACTTTCTTGAGCGCAGTGCCGGTTTCGGCATCGCTCAGCACCTGATCGACTACACCGAATCGGACAGCTATGCCCGTGTGTTCGTCATCGGCCTGCTCAACACCCTGCTGGTCACCTTTATCGGTGTGATCCTGGCGACGATCCTCGGTTTCATCGTCGGTGTGGCACGGCTGTCGAAGAACTGGATCATTGCCAAGCTGGCGACGGTGTATGTAGAGGTCTTCCGTAACATTCCGCCGCTGCTGCAAATCCTGTTCTGGTACTTCGCGGTGTTCCTGACCATGCCAGGGCCACGCAACAGCCATAACTTCGGCGACACCTTCTTCGTCAGCAGCCGCGGCCTGAACATGCCCGCAGCGTTGGCGGCAGACGGTTTCTGGCCGTTTGTGGCGAGCATCGTCGTGGCCATCGTCGCGATCGTGCTGATGAGCCGCTGGGCGACCAAACGTTTCGAAGCGACCGGCGTACCGTTCCACAAATTCTGGGCAGGCCTGGCGCTGTTCCTGGTGATCCCTGCGCTGTGTGCCTTGATCTTCGGCGCGCCATTGCACTGGGAAATGCCGGAGCTCAAGGGCTTCAACTTCGTCGGTGGCTGGGTGCTGATCCCGGAACTGTTGGCGCTGACCTTGGCCTTGACGGTGTACACCGCGGCGTTCATCGCCGAAATCGTGCGTTCGGGCATCAAGTCGGTCAGCCACGGCCAGACCGAAGCGGCCCACTCGTTGGGATTGCGCAACGGTCCGACCCTGCGCAAGGTGATCATCCCGCAAGCCCTGCGCGTGATCATTCCGCCGCTGACCAGCCAATACCTGAACCTGGCGAAAAACTCCTCGCTGGCGGCCGGTATCGGTTATCCGGAGATGGTGTCGTTGTTTGCCGGTACGGTGCTGAACCAGACCGGGCAGGCGATCGAAGTCATTGCCATCACCATGAGCGTGTACCTGGCGATCAGTATCAGCATTTCCCTGCTGATGAACTGGTACAACAAGCGCATTGCGCTGATCGAGCGGTAAGGAAGAGCGCATGACGACTCATACTTTCAAACCCGACATGCCACCACCGAGCAGTAGCATCGGTATCGTGGCGTGGATGCGGGCGCACATGTTCTCCAGCTGGATCAACACCCTGCTGACGCTGTTCGCGTTCTATCTGATCTACCTGATAGTTCCGCCTGTCGTGAGCTGGGCGATTCTCGATGCCAACTGGGTCGGCACCACTCGCGCCGATTGCACCAAGGAGGGCGCCTGCTGGGTGTTCATCCAGCAGCGCTTCGGCCAATTCATGTACGGTTACTACCCGACAGACCTGCGCTGGCGCGTAGACCTGACCGTGTGGTTGGCGGTGATTGGCGTGGCGCCGTTGTTCATCGCACGCGTTCCACACAAGGCAATCTACGGCCTGAGCTTTCTGGTGCTCTATCCGATCATTTCCTACGTCTTGTTGCACGGTGGATGGTTCGGTCTGACCGAAGTGGCGACCAGCCAATGGGGCGGCTTGATGCTGACTCTGGTGATCGCCACCGTCGGTATCGTCGGCGCACTGCCGCTGGGTATCGTTCTGGCCCTGGGCCGACGTTCGAACATGCCGGCGATTCGCGTGGTCTGCGTGACCTTCATCGAGTTCTGGCGCGGCGTGCCGTTGATCACGGTGCTGTTCATGTCTTCGGTGATGTTGCCGTTGTTCCTGCCCGAAGGCATGAACTTCGACAAACTGCTGCGGGCGCTGATCGGTGTGATCCTGTTCCAGTCGGCCTACATCGCTGAAGTGGTGCGTGGCGGTCTGCAAGCGATCCCCAAAGGTCAGTACGAAGCGGCTGCAGCGATGGGCCTCGGTTACTGGCGCAGCATGGGCCTGGTGATTCTGCCGCAAGCCCTGAAACTGGTGATCCCTGGCATCGTCAACACCTTCATTGCGCTGTTCAAGGACACGAGCCTGGTGATCATCATCGGCCTGTTCGACCTGCTCAACAGCGTCAAGCAGGCCGCCGCCGACCCGAAATGGCTGGGCATGGCCACTGAAGGCTATGTGTTCGCGGCCCTGGTGTTCTGGATTTTCTGTTTTGGTATGTCGCGCTATTCCATGCATCTGGAACGCAAGCTCGACACTGGCCACAAGCGTTAGGAGTTCTGTAATGAGCGAAGCAATCAAAAAGCCTGTGAGCCCTGAAGGCATTATTCAGATGCAGGGCGTGAACAAGTGGTACGGCCAGTTCCACGTGTTGAAAGACATCAACCTGAACGTCAAGCAAGGCGAGCGTATCGTCCTGTGCGGCCCGTCGGGTTCCGGCAAATCCACCACCATCCGTTGCCTTAATCGTCTGGAAGAACACCAGCAGGGCCGCATCGTGGTCGATGGCGTGGAGCTGACCAACGACCTCAAGCAGATCGAAGCGATCCGCCGTGAAGTCGGCATGGTGTTCCAGCACTTCAACCTGTTCCCGCACCTGACTATCCTGCAGAACTGCACCCTGGCACCGATGTGGGTACGCAAGATGCCCAAGCGCAAGGCCGAAGAGATCGCCATGCATTACCTGGAGCGCGTACGCATTCCGGAGCAGGCGCATAAATACCCGGGGCAACTGTCTGGTGGTCAGCAACAGCGTGTGGCAATTGCCCGTGCCCTGTGCATGAAACCGAAAATCATGCTGTTCGACGAACCGACTTCGGCACTCGACCCAGAGATGGTGAAAGAGGTTCTGGACACCATGATCGGCCTGGCCGAAGACGGCATGACCATGCTCTGCGTGACCCACGAAATGGGCTTCGCCCGTACCGTGGCCAACCGCGTGATCTTCATGGACAAGGGTGAAATCGTCGAACAGGCCGCGCCGAACGACTTCTTCGACAACCCGCAGAACGAGCGCACCAAACTGTTCCTGAGCCAGATCCTGCATTGATTGGCGCTTGGCAGTGAAATAAACCCGGACAGTGTTCCGGGTTTATTTTTTGTTCTGCGTATGGGGTCAGGAGGTGAGCTCTGCCTCCCGTTCCGGATGGCGAGCGGCCAATAGTTGTTTGAGGGCGGCACCTTCGTTCAAGACCTGAATTTCAGCCAGCAAATAGGGATGACGATCCAATAGCTGCATTAGTGTGAGTAACGGTTTTGGTGCAGGTAGCTCGCCTCGTTCATACCGCGAAAAAGCATTGTTCCCACCGCCGGACAGCAACTGCACTGCGTTTTTTTGCGTAAGATGGAGTTTACGGCGGATGCGCTTTATCTCGGAGCCGATCAGTTGCAAGCAGTCCTTGAGCAACTGATCGCCTGCTTCCGAATAACGGTCAGCGCTGTCGGTGTCATGATCGAATTCGATTTCCCCGCAAACTCTGCATTCCCAGCCCGCAAGATTGTTAACAAGTCGAGACATTTGTTTGTAATTGACGGAGAGGGTGCGTCCTTCAAAGTGCCCCATTCCATCGTGAGTACCGCAGTTGACGCATTGCTGCGTTCTCATAGGTTTTTCTCCTTGAAGGAGACTACCGGATGTCCACCACCGGGGCGGTAAGACACTTTGATGTAAATCTCCATTCCATGAAATGTTGTGTGATAAACGTCTTGCCAGACCCGATGGTCGACATAGGTGGTCATGGATTTGAAGAGCATTCGGCGTTCCAGTGCGCTGGTCGCCTGGATCATTTGGCAGAGGTTTAAGCCCATGTCATTGCCTGATTCCAGAGCTCGTCGGGTGAATGCCTTTCTGCCCAGCCTGACAATCTCCGCCTTGACCACTGCCAAGTCGTAGTGGGGGGTATTCTTTTCCATAAGAAGCCGCTTGCCCTGTCCCTGAAATTACCCTTAAAGGGTAATTTTGACTAATCGAAAATCCCGCTCCTTCTCCTGCCCTTTGAACGTAGGCGGTTGCCGTCCTACATGAAGCTGACTAACATGTCAGAAAATTCATCCTATGATTGGATGAAATGGCGAATCCTATGTCAGACATTTCTCCATTAATTAAACGATCCCTCGTCGATCAGGCCCTGGACCAGTTACGCCTGCGCATCAATCAAGGTGTCTGGACGGTCGGCCAGCGCTTGCCCACCGAGCCGGAACTGGCGACTGAGCTGGGCATCAGCCGCAACACGGTGCGTGAAGCCATGCGCGTATTGGCGTTTTCCGGGTTGATCGAGATTCGCCAGGGCGACGGCAGCTATCTGCGGGCGGTGATTGATCCGCTGGACACCATGAAGGCGCTGTCCCTTTGCACTCAGGAACAGGCTCGGGAAACCCGGCACATTCTGGAAGTCGAAGCCATCGGCCTCGCGGCGTTACGCCGCACCGATGAAGACCTGGTGGCATTGCGCGAAGCGCTAGGCGTCAGCGGCAGTCACTACCACGGCGATCTCGACACCTACATCGCCTGCGATTTGGTGTTTCACCGTCGACTGGTGGATGCGGCGCACAACCCGACACTCAGCGAACTGTATCGCTATTTCTCCAGCATCGTCGGCGCGCACTTGCGCCAGACCCTGAACATCTCACCCCGACGCCAGGCGGTGTTCGACCTTCATGTCGCGTTGCTTGATGCCGTCGAGCAACGCGACCCGGAACGGGCAAAAGCCCTGTCGAGGCAGTTGATCAATGAACCTTGAAACCGAGAACCCCATGTCCACCCAGCAGGCCAGCAACAGCAGCATTATTGAGCGCAAGCGTACGGCGGAGCTCGAAGAGCTGTTGATCGATGCCGAGGCCGATGACGAGCAGGTTCAGCAAACTCACCCGGTCCTGCGGCGACCGTGGCTGTTGTTGCTCGGCCTGATTCTGGTGGCGCTGAACCTGCGCCCGGCATTGTCGAGCATGGCGCCGATGCTCAGCGATATCTCGAAGACGCTGGGGCTATCGGCTGCCCAGGCCGGTTTGCTGACGACCTTGCCAGTACTCTGTCTCGGTCTGTTCGCCCCCTTGGCGCCGGTGCTGGCACGACGTTTTGGTGCCGAGCGGGTGGTGTTGGGGATTCTCCTGATGCTGGCCGGCGGGATCATTTTGCGCAGTTCGTTCGGCGAAGTTGGCCTGTTCGCTGGCAGCGTGCTGGCCGGCGCCAGTATCGGGGTGATCGGCGTGCTGCTGCCCGGCATCGTCAAACGCGACTTCCCGAAACAGGCTGGCACCATGACCGGCGTCTACACCATGGCCCTGTGCCTGGGCGCGGCTATGGCGGCCGGGGCGACCGTGCCGTTGAGCGAACATTTCGACAAAAGCTGGGCCTTGGGTCTCGGCTTCTGGGTGGTTCCAGCGTTGGTCGCGGCAATTTTCTGGCTGCCGCAAGTTGGTCAGAAACACGGCGCGCATCATGTTGCCTATCGGGTCCGAGGGCTGTTGCGTGATCCGCTGGCCTGGCAAGTGACCTTGTACATGGGCCTGCAATCGTCTTTGGCCTACATCGTGTTTGGCTGGCTACCGTCGATTCTGATCGGCCGCGGTCTGACACCGACGCAAGCGGGGCTGGTGTTGTCGGGGTCGGTGATTGTCCAGTTGATCAGCTCGCTGGCGGCACCCTGGCTGGCGACCCGTGGCAAGGATCAGCGATTGGCGATCGTGATCGTCATGGCAATGACGCTCGGCGGTTTGTTCGGTTGCCTTTATGCGCCGATCGATGGCTTGTGGGGCTGGGCGATCCTGCTGGGGTTGGGGCAGGGCGCCACGTTCAGCCTGGCGCTGACCCTGATCGTGCTGCGTTCGCGGGATGCTCATGTCGCGGCCAATCTGTCGAGCATGGCCCAGGGCTTCGGTTACACCCTGGCGTCCATGGGGCCGTTCGCGGTTGGCGTGGTACATGACTGGACCGGCGGCTGGAGCGCCCTGGGCTGGATCTTCGGTGTCATTGGCCTTGGCGCGATCATCGCCGGCCTCGGTGCCGGGCGTTCGCTGTACGTGCAGGTCGAAAGCGAAAAGATCTGATTTGCACACACTGTCGGTATTCGGAGTGCGAATGCTGATGGTGTTTCGTCCGCTTGCAGATTATCGTGCTGGCAATCTGCCTATTCTCCGGAGCCTGCCCATGAGTGATGCCCACAACGCCTTGATCACCCGGTTCTACCAAGCCTTCCAGCGGCTGGATGCCGAGGCCATGAGCGCTTGCTACACCGACGATGTGGTGTTCAGTGATCCGGCGTTCGGCGAACTGCGCGGGCGCGATGCCGGCGACATGTGGCGCATGCTCACCACCCGGGCCAAGGACTTCTCCCTGACCTTCGATCACGTGCGCAGCGATGAGCGCACCGGCGGTGCCCACTGGGTGGCGACCTACCTGTTCAGCCAGACTGGCAATACCGTGGTCAACGACATCCAGGCGCGTTTCGTGTTTCGCGACGGCAAGATCTGCGAGCATCACGACAGCTTTGACCTGTGGCGCTGGTCGCGTCAGGCGCTGGGTTTCAAAGGGCTGTTGTTGGGGTGGACGCCAGTGGTGAGAAACGCCGTTCGTGCCCAGGCCTTGAAGGGGCTGAAGGCATTCCAGGCCAGTCGCTGATAAGATCGCGGCTTATTTCCTTTCAAGCCTTGATCGTCACGTGAACACCTCGAGCGAATCTTCCGTCATTGCCGCCGAACCGCCGCTGCCCGTCAGCAAACCCTGGTTCGTCTACCTCGTTCGCGCGGCCAATGGTTCGCTCTACTGCGGGATCAGCGACGATCCCGTTCGCCGTTTCGCCACTCACCAAAGTGGCAAGGGCGCGCGCTTCTTTCTGTCCAGCCCGGCCGTGGCATTGGTCTACACCGAAGTCTGTCGTGACAAAAGTGAAGCCCTGCGCCAGGAGCGCCTGATCAAAAAACTCAAGAAAAGCGCCAAGGAATGTCTGGTGGCGAGCGCGGCTGCGGGCTTATCAATCTGACTGATAAGCGCCCATCAGGCAGATGGGTAGGCCGCTTGCGGATTGCGCGCTAAGCTGCGGGCTCCTTATCCGAGCGGCGGAGCCGAGCATGTCCGAGTTGATTCTTCATCACTACCCGACGTCCCCTTTCGCCGAAAAGGCCCGGTTGCTGCTGGGCTTCAAGGGGCTGTCCTGGCGCTCGGTGAACATCTCGCCAGTGATGCCCAAGCCCGATTTGACGGCGCTGACCGGCGGCTATCGCAAGACGCCGGTATTGCAGATTGGCGCTGATATTTATTGCGACACCGCGTTGATGGCTCGTCGTCTGGAGCAGGAAAAAGCCTTGCCGGCGTTTTTTCCGGAAGGCCAGGAAATGATCACCGCCACCTTCGCGGCGTGGGCCGATTCGGTGGTGTTCCAGCATGCGGTCAGCCTGGTGTTCCAGCCGGCGTCGGTGGCGGTGCGCTTTGGCAAGTTGTCGCCGGAAGCGATCAAGGGGTTCCTGGCCGATCGCGCTGGCTTGTTCAGCGGTGGCAGCGCCACCCGGTTATCGGCCGAACAGGCTCGGCATCAGTGGCCAACGATCATGGCGCGTCTGGAGCAGCAGCTTCAGCGCGAACAGGGCGACTTCCTGTTTGGCGAGCCGTCGATTGCCGACTTTGCTCTGGCTCACTCGTTGTGGTTTCTCAAGGCAACGCACGTGACGTCACCGTTGGTGGATGCTTATCCGGCCGTTTCGGCGTGGTTTGGTCGTGTGATGGGCTTTGGTCATGGCGCGTTCAGCGAGATGACGGCCGAGGAAGCCTTGGCGATTGCCCGCAACGCCACACCGGCGGCGTTGCCGGATGAGCAGTTCGATGAGCCGAACGGGTTCGAGGTTGGCCAGCAAGTGGTGATCGCCGCGACTGATTACGGTGTTGATCCGGTGGCGGGTGAGTTGTTGTTTGCGGGTAGCGAGGAGCTCATTTTACGTCGCGAAGACGAGCGGGCTGGCGTGGTGCATGTGCACTTTCCGCGGTTCGGGTTCCGAATCGAAAAACGCTGAACCCCGTAGGAGCGAGGCTTGCCCGCGAAGAACGATGACGCGGTACAACAGATACACCGCGTTATCGTTCTTCGCGGGCAAGCCTCGCTCCTACAGGTTTTGGATTTACTTCAATGCAGCAAGAACCTTGTCCGGGTCATACCCGCGTATCAACGTGCCGTTCACATCGATCAGCGGAATCCCGCGTCCTCCGAGCGCCTCGTAGGCCTTGCGCGCCAGGGCATCTTTCTCGATATCGAATTCCTTGTATGGAATGCCCTTCTGGTCGAGAAAGCGTCGGGTCAGCTTGCAGTAGCCACACCATTCAGTGGCGTAGAGCACGACGTTGGCCTTGGCCTGGGTCTGCTCGGACACCACTTGCGAGGGGTGAAACACCCGCTCGATCTTGCCCCAGTTCTGGTAAATAACGACCACCAGCAGAATCAGCAGGCATTTCTTCAATACACCGCCGAGCATCAGTTGCGTCGCTTGAGCTGATCAGTCAATTGGGTCGGCAGGCCTTTGATGATCAGCGTACCGGCTTCTTCGTCGTATTCGATCTTCGAGCCCAGCAGGTGCGCTTCGAAGCTGATGGACAAGCCCTCGGCACGGCCGGTGAAGCGGCGGAACTGGTTCAGGGTGCGCTTATCCGCAGGGATCTCAGGCGAGAGGCCATAGTCTTTGTTGCGGATGTGATCGTAGAAAGCTTTCGGGCGTTCTTCGTCGATCAGCCCGGACAGTTCTTCCAGGCCCATGGGCTCGCCCATTTTTGCCTGGCTGCTGGCGTAATCCACCAGGGTCTTGGTCTTCTCGCGCGCGGATTCTTCCGGCAGGTCTTCGCTTTCGACGAAGTCACTGAAAGCCTTGAGCAGGGTGCGGGTTTCGCCGGGGCCGTCGACGCCTTCCTGGCAGCCGATGAAGTCGCGGAAGTACTCCGAAACCTTTTTGCCGTTCTTGCCTTTGATGAACGAGATGTACTGCTTGGACTGTTTGTTGTTCTGCCACTCGGAGACGTTGATCCGCGCTGCCAGGTGCAACTGGCCAAGGTCCAGGTGTCGCGAAGGGGTCACATCCAGCTGATCGGTCACTGCTACGCCTTCGCTGTGGTGCAGCAGGGCGATGGCGAGGTAATCGGTCATGCCCTGCTGGTAATGCGCAAACAGCACGTGGCCGCCCACAGAGAGGTTCGATTCTTCCATCAGCTTCTGCAGATGTTCCACCGCCACCCGGCTGAAGGCTGTGAAGTCCTTGCCGCCGTCGAGGTATTCCTTCAGCCAGCCACTGAACGGATGCGCCCCGGACTCGGCATGGAAGAAGCCCCAGGCCTTGCCTTGTTTGGCGTTGTAGCTCTCGTTGAGATCGGCAAGCATGTACTCGATGGCGCTGGACTCGGCCAGTTCGGAATCGCGGGCATGAAGAACTGCAGGTGTGCCGTCGGGTTTTTTGTCGATCAGGTGGACGATGCAATGACGGATCGGCATGGGCTTCTCGGCTGATTGAAGAGAGGAGGGCGTGCTCCCCCGAAAAAGCGCTCAGTGTACCCGATTCTCTCGACAGGACGTTGTAACCGTCCCCCTGTAGGAGCTGCCGAAGGCTGCGATCTTTTGATCCTGTTTTTAAAAAATCAAAGTCAAAAGATCGCAGCCTTCGGCAGCTCCTACAGGGGGTTGCGGGGTAAAACAGGGGGGCACGACCGGGCTTATGCAGTTTTTTACCGATTTAGAGCAATAAAGCTGACCAAATGGGTAGCTAGAGGCGGATATTTCCCCGTCTCTGTGCTAGTTTTGCCCGGTCTTACGCGAAGTCACTGCGTTAAGCGTGCATTCAGCATTTGTCAGGTCGAACCAAACCCTGATTTCGGTATCTATAACCCCGACTCGTCGTGGTTATGGCCGAGGGTGCCAGATCCAGAAGATCGGGCTCGATGGCTGACACTGCACTCTGCAATCCATATGAATTTGATAGGGAAGGAACATTACATGGCTCTTACTAAAGACCAACTGATCGCCGACATCGCTGAAGCTATCGACGCGCCAAAAACCACCGCGCGTAACGCTCTGGACCAACTGGGCCAAATCGTTGCCGATCAGCTGGAAAACGGCGGCGAAATCACCCTGCCAGGTATCGGCAAGCTGAAAGTGACTGAGCGTCCTGCCCGTACCGGCCGCAACCCTTCGACTGGCGCTGCCATCGAAATCGCTGCCAAGAAAGTTATCAAGCTGGTTGTGGCCAAAGGCCTGACCGACGCTGTTAACAAGTAAGACTTGTTAAAAAAACCGTGCTCCGGAGTAATCCGGGCACGGTTTTTTTGTGCGTGCGATTTACCACAAACACCGCTAAACCAATGAGGGGGCGGGCTTGCTCGCGAAGGCGGTGTGTCAGTCACCATTAAAGTCGACTGACACACCGCCTTCGCGAGCAAGTCGAATCGTCGCACCGCCGCTCCCACAGTTGATCTACGTCAGTCAGTTACTCAGCTTTTACGCGCCCAACGTTCGCGCCAGACCTGCTGCTCGCTTTTCGTCTGGAACGTCCAGGCGACGAAGCGGCTTTGCTTCTGTCCTTGGGACATTTCCACGACCTGGCTTTCCAATACGCCGGCCTTTTTCAGTGCTGTCTGGATCGCAGGCAGGTTTGAGGCTTTCGAGACCAGTGTGCTGAACCAAAGCACTTTGTGTTGAAAATGCGCACTCTCGGCAATCAGTTGCGTCACAAACCGTGCTTCGCCGCCTTCACACCACAGTTCGGCCGATTGACCACCAAAGTTCAGCACCGGCAGTTTGCGTTTTGGGTCGGCGCGGCCCAGTGCGCGCCATTTACGCTCGCTGCCCTTGGTGGCCTCGTCCATTGAGGCGTGAAACGGCGGGTTGCACATGGTCAGGTCGAAGCGTTCGCCGGGCTCGAGCAGGCCCAGCAGAATGTGCTTGGGATTGCTTTGCTGACGCAGCTGGATGGCTTTGTTCAGCCCGTTGGATTGCACGATGGCTTTGGCGGCGGCTACGGCCGTCGGGTCGATTTCCGAGCCGAGGAAGTGCCAGCGGTAGTCGCTGTAGCCGATCAGCGGATAGACGCAGTTGGCGCCCATGCCGATATCGAGCACCTTGACCGGCGCACCGCGAGGAATCTCGCCGTCGTTGACGCTGGCCAGCAGGTCGGCCAGGAAATGCACGTAGTCAGCACGGCCCGGTACCGGCGGGCACAGGTAATCGGCCGGGATATCCCAATGGGCGATGCCGTAGAACGACTTCAGCAGCGCCCGGTTGAACACCCGAACCGCGTCCGGGCTGGCAAAGTCGATGCTCTCCTTACCATACGGGTTGATGATCACGAACTTCGCCAGCTCCGGCGTGGTTTTGATCAGCGCCGGGAAGTCGTAACGTCCCTGATGGCGATTGCGCGGGTGCAGGCTGGCCTTCTCGCGGGGTTCCACGGCTTTGGCCGGGGTAGCGGAGTCAGGCTTCTTGCGCGCAGGTCTTGGTGTGCGGGGGGCGTTCATGGGCGTTGTCGATTCGGGTATGGCTAAAAGTGGCGGGTATTGTCCCACAGACAATGGCAGCGCGGGGGATCCCGTAGGAGCGAGGCTTGCCCGCGAAGGCTGCGACACGGTCAATCAGGTACACCGCGTTATCGTTCTTCGCGGGCAAGCCTCGCTCCTACAGAAAGCGGTTTTTGGTGTTTGGCGGGCATAAAAAAGGGAGGCCGTTGCGGGCCTCCCTTTTTCATTGCGATTTGCCGTTACAGGCTGGCAATCCGCGCATGCTGCTCGGCCAGCTTGCCCAAAGCCTGTTCAGCTTCAGCCAGTTTGGCGCGTTCCTTCTCGATGACGTCGCTAGGGGCCTTGTCAACGAAACCGGCGTTGGACAGCTTGCCGCCGACGCGCTGAACTTCACCCTGCAGACGCAGGATTTCCTTGTCCAGGCGTGCCAGTTCGGCATCCTTGTCGATCAGGCCAGCCATTGGCACCAGCACTTCCATCTCGCCGACCAGAGCAGTGGCGGACAGCGGTGCTTCTTCTCCGGCCTTCAGAACGGTGATCGATTCCAGACGGGCCAGCTTCTTCAGCAGCGCTTCGTTCTCGGTGAGGCGGCGCTGATCTTCGGCACTGACGTTTTTCAGGAACAGGTTCAGCGGCTTGCCTGGACCAATGTTCATTTCGCCACGGATGTTACGCGTGCCGAGCATCAGGCCCTTGAGCCATTCGATGTCGTCTTCGGCGTCCTGATCGATGCGTGCCTCAACGGCCACTGGCCAAGGTTGCAGCATGATCGTCTTGCCTTCGATACCGGCCAGCGGCGCGACGCGCTGCCAGATTTCCTCGGTGATGAACGGCATGAACGGGTGCGCCAGGCGCAACGCGACTTCCAGCACTCGAACCAGCGTGCGGCGGGTGCCGCGTTGACGTTCGACCGGTGCATTTTCGTCCCACAGCACAGGCTTGGACAGTTCCAGGTACCAGTCGCAATACTGGTTCCAGATGAATTCGTACAAGGCTTGTGCGGCCAGGTCGAAGCGGAACTGATCAAGCTGACGAGTGACTTCGGCTTCAGTGCGTTGCAGCTGCGAAATGATCCAGCGATCCGCCAGCGACAGCTCGTAAGCTTCGCCGTTCTGACCGCAGTCTTCGCCCTTGTCCAGCACGTAGCGCGCAGCGTTCCAGATCTTGTTGCAGAAGTTGCGATAGCCTTCGACGCGGCCCATGTCGAACTTGATGTCGCGACCGGTCGATGCCAGCGAGCAGAACGTGAAGCGCAGGGCGTCGGTGCCGTAGCTGGCGATGCCGTCGGCGAACTCGTCGCGGGTCTGCTTCTCGATCTTCTTCGCCAGTTTCGGCTGCATCATGCCGGAAGTGCGTTTCTGCACCAGCTCTTCCAGCTCGATGCCGTCGATGATGTCCAGCGGGTCCAGGACGTTGCCCTTGGACTTGGACATCTTCTGGCCCTGGCCATCACGCACCAGACCGTGCACGTAAACAGTCTTGAACGGAACCTGCGGCGTGCCGTCTTCGTTTTTCACCAAGTGCATGGTGAGCATGATCATCCGGGCAACCCAGAAGAAAATGATGTCGAAACCGGTCACCAACACGTCGGTGGAGTGGAATTTTTTCAGGAATTCGGTCTGCTCCGGCCAGCCGAGCGTGGAGAAAGTCCACAGGCCCGAGCTGAACCAGGTATCCAGAACGTCATTGTCCTGTTGCAGCGCAACGTCCGGGCCCAAGTTGTGCTTGGCCCGTACTTCGGCTTCGTCGCGACCGACATAGACCTTGCCCGACTCGTCGTACCAGGCCGGAATCCGGTGGCCCCACCACAGCTGACGGCTGATGCACCAATCCTGGATGTCACGCATCCATGAGAAGTACATGTTTTCGTATTGTTTTGGTACGAACTGAATGCGGCCGTCTTCAACCGCAGCGATGGCCGGCTCGGCCAATGGCTTGGTGGAAACGTACCACTGGTCGGTCAGCCACGGCTCGATGACGGTGCCGGAGCGGTCGCCTTTCGGCACTTTCAGGGCGTGATCGTCGACGCTGACCAGCAGGCCGGCGGCTTCGAATGCCGCAACGATTTCCTTGCGGGCCTGGAAGCGGTTGAGGCCGACGTATTCGGCGGGCAGCGTGCCGTCGATTTGCTCGTTGACGCTGCCGTCGAGGTTGAACACCTGGGCTGCCGGCAGCACGTCAGCATTCTTGTCGAAGATGTTCAGCAGCGGCAGGTTGTGGCGCTTGCCGACTTCGTAGTCGTTGAAGTCGTGGGCCGGGGTGATTTTCACGCAGCCGGTGCCAAATTCAGGGTCGCAGTAATCGTCGGCGATGATCGGGATGCGGCGGCCGACCAGCGGCAACTCGACAAATTTGCCGATCAGGGCTTTGTAGCGTTCATCGTTCGGGTTAACGGCCACGGCGGCGTCGCCGAGCATGGTTTCCGGACGCGTGGTCGCGACGATCAGGTAACCGTTACCTTCAGCGGTTTTGGCGCCGTCGGCCAGCGGGTACTTCAGGTTCCACAGGAAACCTTTCTCGTCGTGGTTTTCCACTTCGAGGTCGGAAATCGCCGTGTGCAGTTTGGTGTCCCAGTTGACCAGACGCTTGCCGCGATAGATCAGGCCGTCTTCGTGCAGGCGCACGAACGCTTCCTTAACCGCTTCCGAGAGGCCGTCGTCCATGGTGAAGCGCTCACGGCTCCAGTCCACGGACGAGCCGAGGCGACGGATCTGACGGCTGATGTTGCCGCCGGACTGATCCTTCCATTCCCAGACTTTCTCGAGGAATTTTTCGCGGCCCAGATCGTGGCGATTCTGGCCTTGGGCTTCGAGTTGGCGCTCCACCAGCATTTGCGTGGCGATACCGGCGTGGTCGGTGCCCGGCTGCCACAGGGTGTTGCGACCCTGCATGCGGCGGAAACGGATCAGGGCGTCCATGATCGCGTTGTTGAAGCCGTGACCCATGTGCAGGCTGCCGGTGACGTTCGGCGGCGGGATCATGATGGTGTAGGACTCGCCCGCGCCTTGCGGGGCGAAGTAATTCTCAGACTCCCAGGTGTTGTACCAGGAAGTTTCAATGGCGTGCGGCTGGTAGGTCTTATCCATGCGCGGCGGGACCCTATTGGCATTTATTCAGGAAAAGCCGGCAAGTATAGCGGGGCGTGGGGCGTAGGGCGAGCGAGTGCAGACCGGGCGCAGATCAAATGTGGGGGAAGAGCTTTTGTGGCGAGGGAGCTTGCTCCCGCTGGGGCGCGAAGCGGCCCCAATATCTGCAAGTCGGGTATATCAGGTACAACCCATGCTCAGGTTTACGACTGCTTCGCAGCCGAGCGGGAGCAAGCTCCCTCGCCACAGAAGCCCGCTCGGCTCAGGGTTACTCGTACTGGCTTAACAACCGTTCCATCCGCGCATCAAGACGGCGTTTGATTTCGGTTTCGATGTGCGGGGCGAAGTCGTCGATCACGTCTTGCATGATCAATAGCGCGGCGGCGCGCAGTTCGCTGTCCAGGTGCAGCAGGGCGTCAGGGCCTTTGCTCGCGGCAGGCGACGGTTGCGCGGCTGGGGCGGGCGGTGGTGTCGTTTCGACCGGTTGCGGCGCATTGCCGACGGTGTCGAACAGCATGGGGATCTGTTCCTGATCACCTTCGATGACCGTGTCGGTCAGCAAGGGCGGTTGCAGGTTGTCATCGCCGAGCAGTTGGCGGATCGACTCGAGGTCATCCAGCAGATGCGCGGAATTTTTCTGCGGTTTTGGAGTGTCCATCGGAATGCTCAGAGTCGCTGTAAACGGTGATCTTGCAGAGAATAGCCCTGTTCGCGGTAGAAACGGAAACTCTCCCGCGCAGCTGTACGAATCGTCGGATCTTCCACCACCACTTCCGCCACGCGGGCGAACTGTTTGGCAAATACCGGGACTTTCAGGTCAAGATTGACCAGCAGATCCTGATGCTGACCGCAGTCATCGCCAAGACCCAGGACAATCAAACCCTCCGGCTCGCTTTCGGCGGGGCCGTGGGGCACGAAGCTTTCGCCCTTGAAGGCCCACAAACGCGCATCGAGGTCATCACGCTGGGCGGCATCGCTGCAGTGCAGGTAAATGCGATGGCCCATGCGCCAGGCTTTTTCGGTGAGCTTGCAGGCGAAATCCAGCCGTGCCGAAGGATCGGCGCTGGGCAGGATATAGAAGTCGACTTTGGTCATTGCGGTTCCTGAGCCCTGAGCGGCGTCACCGGAAAGTGACGTCACTCAGGTTCATTGGTTTCAGGCTTTGGCGCGGTCCAGCAGGTATTGGGTCAGCAGGGGAACCGGACGGCCAGTGGCGCCCTTGTCCTTGCCGCCGCTGGTCCAGGCCGTGCCGGCGATGTCCAGGTGCGCCCAGTTCAGGTTCTTGGTGAAGCGCGACAAGAAGCAGGCGGCGGTGATGGTGCCGGCTTTCGGGCCACCAATGTTGGCGATGTCGGCGAACGGGCTGTCCAGCTGCTCTTGATACTCATCGAACAGCGGCAGTTGCCAGGCGCGGTCGTCGGCGGATTGGCCGGCGCTCAGCAGTTGGCCGATCAGCTCGTCGTTGTTGCCCAGCAGGCCCGAGGTGTGGGAGCCCAGCGCAACGACGCAAGCGCCGGTCAGGGTGGCGATGTCGATTACCGCTTGCGGCTTGAAGCGTTCGGAGTAGGTCAGGGCATCGCACAGCACCAGACGGCCTTCGGCGTCGGTGTTGAGGATTTCCACGGTCAGGCCGCTCATGGTGGTGACGATGTCGCCCGGACGCGAAGCGTTGCCACTCGGCATGTTCTCGGCGCAGGCCAGGATGCACACCAGGTTGATCGGCAGTTTCAGCTCAAGCACGGCACGCAAGGTACCGAACACGCTGGCGGCGCCGCCCATGTCGTACTTCATTTCATCCATGCCGGCGCCCGGCTTGAGGCTGATGCCGCCGGTGTCGAAGGTGATGCCTTTGCCGACCAGTGCGTACGGCTTCTCGGATTTCTTGCCGCCGTTGTATTGCATGACGATCAGGCGCGGCGGCTGGGCGCTGCCCTGGCCAACGGCGTAGAACGAGCCCATGCCCAGGTCCTTGATCTTCTTCTCATCGAGGACTTCGACTTTCAGGCTCTTGAATTCTTTGCCCAGGTTCTTGGCTTGCTCGCCCAGGAACGTTGGGTGGCAGATGTTTGGCGGCAGGTTGCCCAGGTTACGGGTGAAGGCCATGCCATTGGCGATCGCGGTGGCATGGGCCACGGCGCGTTCGACTTCAGCCTGTGCGGCCTTGATGGTCACCAGGGTGATTTTCTTCAGGGCGAGCGGGTCGGCTTTCTGGCTCTTGAACTGATCAAAGGTGTATTCGCCATCTATCAGGGTTTCTGCCAGCAGGCGGGTCTTGCCATAGCTGTCACGGCCTTTGACCACGACTTCGTCCAGGGCCAGCACTGCATCGCTGCCGCCCAGGCCTTTAAGGGTGTTGAGGATGCCAGCGATGATTTTGCGGAACGGGCGATCGCCCAGCTCTTCATCCTTGCCCACGCCCACCAGCAGCACGCGCTCGGCCTTGAGGTTGGGCAGGCTGTGCAGCAACAGGCTCTGGCCGACTTTGCCGGCCAGGTCGCCGCGCTTGAGCACGGCACTGATGGTGCCACCGCTCAGCTCGTCGAGTTGTTTGGCAACGGCGCCGAGTTTGCGGCCTTCGCCGACGGCGACCACCAGCGTGGCGGTCTTCAACGTTTCCGGGCTAACGCTTTTTACAACCAGTTCCATGTCTGGGTCCCTGAATTAATGGTCAAAGTGCGCGACGCGCAGAGGCTTGCTTATAAGTAGAAAGGCGCAGGTAGCAGTGCCAGCGACAAAGGCCGCAGTTTGAACCTCGCTACCGGCGCCTGACAACCCTCGGTGGTGCGAACTTCAGCGGTTCAGGTGTCTGCTTGAGCATGCGCAGTGACAGGCGCACCCAATCACAGGATAATGCGCCATCTTTTTCGGCGGCTCTGCCCTGCGGGCCGACCGATACGTTTGTTTGTTTGGCCGCTTAGCCTGACAACCCTGGAGTGTCTGGTTTGATTGTCTTCCGTTATCTATCCCGCGAAGTCCTGTTGACCTTGAGCGCCGTCAGCGCCGTGCTGCTGGTCATCATCATGAGCGGACGCTTCATCAAATACCTCGCCCAGGCAGCTTCTGGCCTTCTGGACCCGGGTTCACTGTTCCTGATCATGGGTTTCCGTCTGCCGGGTTTCCTGCAGTTGATCCTGCCTTTGGGGCTGTTTCTCGGGATTTTGCTGGCCTACGGTCGTCTGTACCTCGACAGCGAAATGACCGTGCTGTCCGCCACCGGCATGAGCCAGCAGCGACTGTTTCGCATCACCCTGTTTCCGGCCACGCTGGTTGCGCTGGTAGTCGCATGGCTGAGCCTGAGCCTGGCGCCACAGGGTGCCAACCAGTTCCAGTTGCTGCTGAACAAACAGGACGCACTGACTGAATTCGATACCCTTGAGCCAGGCCGCTTTCAGGCCTTGCGCGACGGTACTCGGGTGACCTACACCGAACAACTGTCGGATGACCGCATCAATCTGGGCGGCGTGTTCATTTCGCAGAAAAATATAAACTCCGACAAAAAGGATCGCGGGATTTCCGTACTGGTGGCCGAGAAGGGGCGCCAGGAAATTCGCCCCGACGGTAACCGCTACCTGATTCTCGACAACGGCTACCGCTACGACGGCAATCCGGGTCAGGCCGATTACCGTGCCATCAAATACGACGAGTATGGCGTATTGTTGCCCAAGCCGGACGTCAGTGACGAAGTCACCGACCGTGACGCGATGACCACCCGCTCCCTGCTGGGCAGCGATGACATCCGCTCGCGTACCGAACTGCAATGGCGTCTGTCTCTGCCGCTGCTGGTCTTCATCGTGACCCTGATGGCGGTGCCGCTGTCGCGGGTCAATCCGCGGCAGGGCCGTTTCCTCAAGCTGCTGCCGGCGATTCTTCTTTATATGGCTTACCTGACCATCCTGATTGCCGCTCGCGGCGCGCTCGAAAAGGGCAAGATCCCGTCGGCATTGGGCTTGTGGTGGGTGCATGCGATCTTCCTGTCCATCGGTTTGGGCTTGCTGTACTGGGAGCCGTTGCGCTTGAAGATGGCGAGTCGCCGCAGTGCGCTGGAGGTGGCCCGTGGATAAGCTCGATCGTTACATCGGTAGCAGCGTGTTTGTCGCGATCCTGGCAGTGCTGGGGATCATCCTCGGCCTGGCCACGCTGTTTGCCTTCATCGATGAAATGAGTGAAGTCAGCGATACCTATACGCTGATGGATGTCTTGAGCTATGTGTTGCTGACCGCGCCGCGCCGTCTTTACGACATGCTACCGATGGCGGCGCTGATCGGTTGCCTGATCGGTCTCGGCAGTCTGGCCAGTCACAGCGAACTGACCATCATGCGCGCCGCGGGTGTGTCGCTCGGGCGGATCGTCTGGGCTGTCATGAAGCCGATGCTGCTGTTGATGGCGGTGGGGCTGGTGATTGGCGAGTACGTCGCGCCGGCCACGGAAGTTACCGCTCAGGCCAACCGCTCGCTGGCCCAGGGCAGTGGCGACGCGCAAAGCGCCAAGCATGGTCTGTGGCACCGGCAGGGTGACGAGTTCATTCACGTCAACTCTGTGCAACCCAATGGCCTGCTGTACGGCGTGACCCGTTATCGCTTCGACGATCAGCGCCACATGTTGTCTTCGAGCTTCGCCAAACGCGCGGAATTCGATACGGATCACTGGCAACTGAGCGACGTCACGACCACGTTG
Source organism: Pseudomonas sp. GM102 (assembly GCF_000282555.1). Taxonomy (NCBI): domain Bacteria; kingdom Pseudomonadati; phylum Pseudomonadota; class Gammaproteobacteria; order Pseudomonadales; family Pseudomonadaceae; genus Pseudomonas; species Pseudomonas sp. GM102. Next base: position 33,763 of record NZ_AKJB01000110.1, read on the forward strand.
TTCCATGACAAAAGCACCGAAGTGGTGACGACTCCGGTGGAGCGCTGGGAAGTAGCCTTGAGCCCACAACTGCTGAGCACCGTGGTGATGGCGCCTGAATCACTGTCGATCACCGGTCTGTGGAGTTACATCCACTACCTGGCTGATCAGGGCCTGAGCAACGGTCGTTACTGGCTGGCGTTTTGGGTCAAGGTGTTGCAGCCGCTGGTGACCGCTGCATTGGTGCTGATGGCGATTTCCTTCATCTTCGGTCCGCTGCGTTCGGTGACCCTCGGTCAGCGGGTCTTTACCGGTGTGCTGGTGGGCTTCACCTTCCGCATCGTCCAGGATTTGCTAGGCCCTTCGAGCTTGGTATTCGGTTTCTCGCCGCTGTTTGCGGTGCTGGTACCGGCCGGTGTCTGTGCCCTGGCCGGGGTCTGGTTGTTGCGCCGGGCCGGTTGATCGCGGGTTTTTCCCGATGTGGCTTGTCACTCAAAACGCCCCTGTCGCAAGACCGGGGCGTTTTTGTATGCGCCGTCTGACCTGCAAACGTGACGCTTGCGCCGTGGATCAGGTACAATTCCCGGCTATTTTTCGGCGGGCTATGCCTGCAGCCTTTTTGAGTGTTGATCCGTGAGTGATTTGAGTCATATCCGCAATTTCTCCATCATCGCCCACATTGACCATGGCAAGTCGACGCTGGCCGATCGCTTCATCCAGATGTGCGGCGGCCTTGCCGAGCGCGAAATGGAAGCCCAGGTGCTGGACTCCATGGACCTGGAGCGTGAACGCGGGATCACCATCAAGGCCCACAGCGTCACCCTTTATTACACCGCCCGCGATGGTATCAAGTACCAGCTGAACTTCATTGACACCCCCGGCCACGTCGACTTCACCTACGAAGTCAGCCGGTCGCTGGCGGCCTGTGAAGGTGCGTTGCTGGTGGTCGATGCCGGTCAGGGCGTTGAAGCGCAGTCGGTTGCCAACTGCTACACGGCGATCGAGCAGGGCCTGGAAGTCATGCCAGTCCTGAACAAGATCGACCTGCCTCAGGCTGATCCGGACCGGGTCAAAGAAGAAATCGAAAAAATCATCGGCATCGATGCCACCGATGCGGTCGAGTGCAGCGCCAAGACTGGCCTGGGCGTCGACGAAGTGCTCGAACGCCTGGTTCACACCATTCCCGCGCCGACCGGCAACTACGAAGATCCGCTGCAAGCGTTGATCATCGACTCCTGGTTCGACAACTACCTGGGCGTTGTTTCCCTGGTACGCGTGCGTCACGGTCGTGTGAAGAAGGGCGACAAGATCCTCGTCAAGTCCACCGGCAAGATCCACCTGGTGGACAGCGTCGGTGTGTTCAATCCGAAACACACCCCTACCGTCGACCTGAAGGCCGGTGAAGTGGGCTTCATCATCGCCAGCATCAAGGACATTCACGGTGCGCCAGTGGGCGATACCCTGACCTTGAGCTCGACGCCGGACGTCGATGTGCTGCCAGGCTTCAAACGCATTCAGCCGCAGGTGTACGCCGGTTTGTTCCCGGTCAGCTCCGACGACTTCGAAGATTTCCGCGAGGCGCTGCAAAAGCTCACCCTCAACGATTCGTCGCTGCAATACACACCGGAAAGCTCAGACGCACTGGGTTTCGGCTTCCGTTGCGGCTTCCTCGGCATGCTGCACATGGAAATCATCCAGGAGCGCCTGGAGCGCGAATACAACCTGGACCTGATCACCACGGCGCCGACGGTAATCTTCGAGCTGCTGCTGAAAACCGGTGAAACGATTTACGTCGATAACCCGTCGAAGCTCCCGGACCTGTCGTCGATCGAAGACATGCGTGAGCCGATCGTGCGGGCCAATATCCTTGTGCCGCAAGAACACCTGGGTAACGTCATTACCCTGTGTATCGAAAAACGTGGCGTGCAGCACGACATGCTGTTCCTCGGTACCCAGGTACAAGTGACCTACGATTTGCCGATGAACGAAGTGGTCCTCGACTTCTTTGACCGTCTGAAATCCACCAGCCGTGGCTATGCTTCGCTGGATTACCATTTCGATCGTTACCAATCGGCTAGTCTGGTGAAACTGGATGTGCTGATCAACGGCGACAAGGTCGACGCTCTGGCGTTGATCGTGCACCGTGACAATGCGCACTACAAAGGTCGCCAGTTGACCGAGAAGATGAAGGAACTGATTCCGCGGCAGATGTTCGACGTGGCAATCCAGGCCGCCATTGGCGGGCAGATTGTGGCGCGGACAACCGTCAAGGCGCTCAGAAAGAACGTATTGGCCAAATGCTACGGTGGTGACGTCAGCCGTAAGAAAAAGCTGCTGGAAAAGCAAAAGGCCGGTAAGAAACGCATGAAGCAGGTCGGTAACGTGGAAATTCCACAAGAAGCCTTCCTTGCAGTGCTCAGGTTGGATAGTTAGGTCCTATGTCACTAAATTTCCCGCTGTTGCTGGTCATCGCCGTGTTCGTCTGCGGCCTGTTGGCGTTGCTCGATCTGCTGTTCCTGGCGCCACGGCGCCGGGCTGCCATTAACTCCTATCAAGGAAGCGTCAGCCAGGCTGACATGGTGGTGGTCGAGAAACTGAACAAAGAGCCGCTACTGGTCGAATACGGCAAGTCGTTCTTCCCGGTGTTGTTCATCGTGCTGGTGCTGCGTTCGTTCCTGGTGGAACCGTTCCAGATTCCTTCCGGCTCGATGAAACCGACCCTGGACGTCGGCGACTTCATTCTGGTGAATAAATTTTCTTACGGGATCCGCCTGCCGGTGATCGACAAGAAAGTCATCGAAGTCGGTGATCCGCAGCGCGGCGATGTGATGGTGTTCCGCTACCCAAGCGACCCGAACGTCAATTACATCAAGCGTGTGGTGGGCCTGCCGGGTGACCAGATTCGCTACACCGCGGACAAGCGTCTGTTCGTCAACGGTGAGTCGATCGCCGAACAACTGGTCGGCTCCGAGCCGGGCACGTTGGGCAGCGCCGAGCTCTACAAGGAAAAACTCGGCATCGCCGAGCACCTTATCCGCAAGGAAATGAGCCGCTACCGCGCAACGCCGGATCGTTCGTGGACCGTGCCTGCCGGGCACTACTTCATGATGGGCGACAACCGCGACAACTCGAACGACAGTCGCTACTGGGATGATCCGAGTATTCCCAAGAATCTGCTGGGCATGGTTCCCGACAAGAATATCGTCGGCAAGGCCTTCGCAGTCTGGATGAGCTGGCCGGAACCCAAACTCAGTCACCTGCCGAATTTCTCGCGGGTTGGCCTGATCAAGTAATCACACACGGCGCTGTTGAACACAGCGCCGAATGCATTTCTGGAGTCGGCATAATCGGCACCGGACGCATGAAAACAACGATATTCAGGACGTTATTTTTGAACACAGCGTTAATTGTCCCAAGCCTGCGCCGCACCACGGCGATGGCGGTGGAATCCAGCCACGAACTCAGCGTGGGTAAACCGTGAGCGTCTCCTTAAGCCGTCTAGAGCGTCAGCTCGGCTACACCTTCAAAGACCAGGAACTGATGGTCCTGGCCCTGACTCACCGCAGCTTTGCCGGGCGCAACAACGAACGCCTGGAGTTCCTCGGTGATGCCATCCTCAACTTCGTCGCTGGCGAGGCGCTGTTCGATCGCTTCCCGCTGGCCCGCGAAGGCCAGTTGTCGCGTTTGCGCGCCCGCTTGGTGAAAGGTGAAACCCTGGCCGTACTGGCCCGTGGTTTCGACCTGGGCGAATACCTGCGCCTGGGCTCCGGCGAATTGAAAAGCGGTGGTTTCCGTCGCGAATCGATTCTGGCCGATGCCCTGGAAGCGCTGATTGGTGCGATCTACCTGGACGCCGGCATGGACATGGCGCGCGAGCGCGTGCTGGCCTGGCTGGCCGGAGAGTTCGAAGGCTTGACGCTGGTCGACACCAACAAAGATCCGAAAACCCGTCTGCAGGAATTCCTGCAGTCCCGTGGTTGTGAGCTGCCGCGTTATGAAGTGGTGGATATCCAGGGTGAGCCGCATTGCCGGACGTTCTTCGTCGAATGTGAAATCATCTTACTGAATGAAAAAAGCCGAGGTCAGGGTGTGAGTCGTCGTATTGCCGAACAGGTAGCGGCCGCCGCAGCACTGATTGCCCTGGGTGTGGAGAATGGCAATGACTGATTCAACCGCAACTCGCTGTGGCTATGTTGCCATCGTCGGCCGTCCCAACGTGGGCAAGTCCACGCTGCTGAACCACATTCTGGGTCAGAAGCTGGCGATCACCTCGCGCAAGCCGCAGACCACCCGTCACAACATGCTCGGCATCAAGACCGAAGGCGCCGTTCAGGCGATCTACGTCGACACCCCGGGCATGCACAAGGGCGGCGAAAAGGCCCTCAACCGCTACATGAACAAGACTGCTTCGGCGGCGTTGAAAGACGTCGACGTGGTGATCTTCGTGGTTGACCGCACCAAGTGGACCGACGAAGACCAGATGGTCCTCGAGCGCGTTCAATACGTGACCGGCCCGCTGATCGTGGCGCTGAACAAGACCGATCGTATCGAAGACAAATCCGAGCTGATGCCGCACCTGACCTGGTTACAGGAACAGCTGCCGAACGCGCAGATCATGCCGATCTCGGCCCAGCATGGGCATAACCTCGAAACGCTGGAGCGCGTGATTGCCGGTTATCTGCCGGAAAACGATCACTTCTTCCCGGAAGACCAGATTACCGACCGCAGCAGCCGCTTCCTCGCCGCTGAACTGGTGCGCGAGAAAATCATGCGCCAGATGGGCGCCGAGCTGCCGTACCAGATCACCGTGGAAATCGAAGAGTTCAAGCAGCAGGGCAAAACCCTGCACATCCATGCCTTGATCCTCGTCGAACGTGACGGCCAGAAGAAAATCATCATTGGCGATAAGGGCGAGCGCATCAAGCGCATCGGCACCGAGGCGCGCAAGGACATGGAGCTGCTGTTCGACTCCAAGATCATGCTCAACCTGTGGGTCAAGGTTAAGGGCGGCTGGTCCGATGACGAACGTGCGTTGCGTTCGCTGGGTTACGGCGATCTGTAAACCCGGTCTGCGCTGCACCGTAGAACCCTGTGGGAGCGGGCTTGCCCGCGATGAGGATGTAACATTCAGCAGAGATGTTGAATGTAAGTCCGCCATCGCGGGCAAGCCCGCTCCCACATTGGTTTTGGGTTGTTTGTAAAACTGCGCTCCTTCATTGAGAACTGCGATTTCCATGTCTCCAACCCAGCCCATTGCCCAGCCCGCCTACGTCCTCCACTCCCGCGCCTACCGCGAAAGCAGTGCGCTGGTGGATTTCCTTACGCCGCAAGGTCGGCTACGGGCGGTGTTGCGTAGCGCGCGGGGCAAGGCCGGGACGTTGGCGCGGCCTTTCGTGCCGCTGGAAGTCGAGTTCCGTGGCCGGGGCGAGTTGAAAAACGTCGGTCGCATGGAAAGCGCCGGTGTTTCCACCTGGCTCAACGGCGAGGCGCTGTTCAGCGGTCTCTACCTCAACGAATTGCTGATCCGTCTGCTGCCCGCCGAAGACCCCCATCCCGCAGTCTTCGATCACTACGCCGCGACCTTGCTCGCCCTGGCCGAAGGCCGTCCACTGGAACCTTTGCTGCGCTCCTTCGAATGGCGTTTGCTCGACGACCTCGGTTACGGTTTCGCCTTGAACACTGATATCCATGCCGACCCCATCGCGCCGGATGGCCTCTACCGCTTACAAGTGGATGCAGGCCTGGAACGGGTCTATCTGCTGCAACCGGGCCTGTTCAACGGCACTGAGTTGCTGGCCATGGCCGATGCCGACTGGTCCGCGCCTGGTGCGCTGTCCGCCGCCAAGCGCTTGATGCGCCAGGCACTGGCCGTTCATCTGGGTGGTCGTCCGCTGGTCAGTCGTGAGTTGTTTCGCAAGCCCTGATCACCCCGTATGCTGTGCACCGAACTTTCCCCTATTTCAGGAGCGCTTCCGTGAGCACCAGCAATCGCATTCTTCTTGGCGTGAACATCGACCACGTTGCCACCCTGCGTCAGGCCCGGGGTACTCGCTACCCGGATCCAGTCAAGGCAGCGCTGGACGCGGAAGAGGCGGGTGCTGACGGCATCACCGTGCACTTGCGCGAAGACCGCCGGCACATTCAGGAACGCGATGTGCTGCTGCTCAAGGACGTGCTGCAAACCCGCATGAACTTCGAAATGGGCGTCACCGAAGAAATGATGGTGTTCGCCGAACGCATCCGTCCGGCGCACATTTGCCTGGTCCCGGAAACCCGTCAGGAACTGACCACCGAAGGCGGTCTGGACGTGGCTGGGCAGGAGGCGCGGATCAAGGCTGCGGTGGATCGCCTGGCGAAGATCGGCTGTGAAGTATCGCTGTTCATCGACGCTGACGAGCGGCAGATCGAAGCGTCCCGTCGTGTCGGTGCACCGGCCATTGAATTGCACACCGGGCGTTATGCGGACGCCGAGACGCCGACCGAAGTAGCTGAAGAGCTCAAGCGCGTGGCTGATGGCGTGGCGTTTGGTCTGGCCCAGGGGTTGATCGTCAACGCCGGTCACGGTCTGCACTATCACAACGTCGAGGCTGTTGCGGCGATCAAGGGCATCAATGAACTGAACATCGGCCATGCGCTGGTGGCTCACGCGTTGTTCGTCGGGTTCAAGTCGGCGGTATCGGAGATGAAAGCGCTGATTCTGGCTGCTGCACTAAAAGGTTAGATCGGCGGCGCCGCCATCGCGGGCAAGCCTCGCTCCTACAGTTTCGTGTCGATCGCAATTGTGTGTTTGACACAAACCTGTAGGAGCGAGGCTTGCCCGCGAAGGCGTCTTTGGAGATGACAACGATTTAAAGCGGTGGGGTTTCCTGGCTCGGCTTGGTCTTGTCGACCCCTGGCACATGCAGGTTGCCTTCAGCGACCTGATTGCCTTCCAGCTGCGGCTGCGTGACCCACGTCAGGATGTCGTAGTAACGACGGATGTTCGCCACGAAATGCACCGGCTCGCCGCCCCGGGCGTAGCCGTAACGAGTCTTGCTGTACCACTGTTTCTGCGACAGACGCGGCAGGATTTTCTTCACGTCCAGCCACTTGTCCGGGTTCAACCCTGCCTTGGCCGTCAGTTTGCGCGCGTCATCCAGATGACCGCTTCCGACGTTGTAGGCTGCGAGCGCGAACCACGTACGATCCGGCTCCTGGATCGACTCATCCAGTTGCTCCTTCATATAGGCCAGGTACTTCGCGCCGCCCATGATGCTCTGTTTGGGGTCGAGGCGATTGGACACGCCCATGGCTTGCGCGGTGTTCTGGGTCAGCATCATCAAGCCGCGCACGCCGGTCTTGGACGTGACCGCCGCTTGCCACAGCGATTCCTGATAACCGACCGCGGCCAACAAGCGCCAGTCGACTTTCTCTTTCTTGGCGTACGTCTTGAAATGCTGTTCGTACTTGGGCAGCCGCTGCTGCAGATGCTGGGCAAAGGTGTAGGCGCCCATGTAACCGAGTACATCGACGTGCCCGTAATAGCGATCCTTGAGGCGTTGCAGGGTGCCGTTCTTCTTCACTTTGTCGAGGTAATCGTTGATCTCGTTGAGCAGGCTATTATCTTCGCCGGCGGCCACGGCCCAGCTCTGGTTGCTGGCGTCACCGAGATCGAAGGCGACCCGCACGTTGGGGAAATACACCTGGTTCATCGCGACTTCGTTGGAATCGACCAGGGTCAGATCGATCTGGGCTTCGTCGACCATGCGCAGCAAGTCGACGACTTCAACCGCGTCGGACTCTTCGTATTCAATGCCGGGATATTTCTTTTTCAGCTCTGCCAATTGCTCGGCGTGGGTGCTGCCCTTGAGCACCATGATCTTCTTGCCGACCAGATCGCCTGCATCGGTCGGCCGCGACTGGCCGTTGCGGTAGATGATCTGTGGGGTGACTTCGAGGTAGGAGTGGGAAAACCGCACCTGCTGTTTGCGTTGCTCGCTGCTGACCAGGCCGGCAGCAGCCAGCACCGGGCCATTGGGCTTGCCCACCTGATTGAACAGGTCGTCGAGGTTGTCGGCGGTTTCGATCTTGAGCTCGACCCCCAGATCGTCGGCGAAGCGCTTCACCAGCTCGTATTCGAAGCCGGTTTCACCGTTGCGATCCTGAAAGTAGGTGGCGGGACTGTTACGGGTAACCACCCGCAGCACGCCATCCTCCTTTACGCGCTCCAGCGTGTTGGGTTTATCAACACAGCCACCGAGCACCAGGAAGAGTCCGGTTGCGATCAGCCATTTGGCGTACCGCGGACGCAAAGCCGTTGGGGAAAACATCTGCGCAGTATACGCAAAGGACCACGAGCGCCATATCTCGACAGCGAAGGGCTTGTCTGCTAGAGAGTCTAAAACCCGCTTGGAGCCCGCAGGAATGGGCCCGAACAGCATTTTGTGACAGAAAAAATAACCCGCGGCGCGCGCCTGTTTCGGGCCCGAATACCCGGCCCGACGTTCGGGTGCAGCCGTGCGTACCGTTTCGGGTGCTGTCGCGGACGGTTTAGGCTAGAATGCACGGCCTCAAAGCACACCCCTTCCCGAGGCTGTCCCGAAGATGTTGATCCTGCGCGGCGCTCCTGCCCTTTCTGCCTTTCGCCACAGCAAACTCCTTGAGCTACTGAGCCAGAAGGTTCCGGCTGTCAGTGGCTTGTATGCTGAATTCGCTCACTTCGCCGAAGTTACCGGCGTCCTGACCGGCGACGAACAGCAGGTGCTCGCGCGCCTTCTGAAGTACGGCCCAAGCGTTCCAGTACAAGAGCCAACCGGTCGTCTGTTTCTGGTGTTGCCACGTTTCGGCACTATCTCGCCGTGGTCCAGTAAAGCCAGCGACATCGCTCGCAACTGCGGCCTGACCAAGATCCAGCGCCTGGAGCGCGGTATCGCGTTCTACGTCGCCGGCCAGTTCAGCGACGCCGAAGCGCAACTGATCGCAGGCGCGCTGCATGACCGCATGACCCAGATCGTATTGGACAACCTTGAACAAGCCGCCGGCCTGTTCAGCCACGCCGAGCCCAAGCCCCTGACCGCGATCGACGTGTTGGGTGGCGGCCGCGCCGCGCTGGAAAAAGCCAACACCGAGCTGGGCCTGGCCCTGGCCGAAGACGAGATCGACTATCTGGTCGCAGCCTTCGTCGGCTTGAAGCGCAACCCGCACGACATCGAACTGATGATGTTTGCCCAGGCGAACTCCGAGCACTGCCGTCACAAGATCTTCAACGCCAGTTGGGACATCGACGGTCAGAGCCAGGAAAAAAGCCTGTTCGGCATGATCAAGAACACCTACCAGATGCACAGCGAAGGTGTTCTGTCGGCTTATAAGGACAACGCCTCGGTAATCGTCGGCTCCGTTGCCGGCCGTTTCTTCCCGGACCCTGAAACCCGCCAGTACGGCGCGGTGCAGGAACCGGTGCACATCCTGATGAAAGTCGAAACTCACAACCACCCGACCGCGATTGCCCCGTTCCCGGGCGCATCCACCGGTAGCGGCGGCGAGATTCGCGACGAAGGTGCAACCGGTCGCGGCGCCAAGCCAAAGGCTGGCCTGACCGGTTTCACCGTGTCCAACCTGCAAATCCCGGGTTTCGAACAGCCATGGGAAGTGCCGTACGGCAAGCCTGAGCGCATCGTTACCGCGCTGGACATCATGATCGAAGGCCCGTTGGGCGGTGCCGCGTTCAACAACGAATTCGGTCGCCCGGCCCTGACCGGTTATTTCCGTACCTTCGAACAATCGATCACCACCCCGCGTGGCGACGAAGTTCGCGGTTACCACAAGCCGATCATGCTGGCTGGCGGCATGGGTAACATCCGTGCCGAACACGTACAGAAAGGCGAGATCACCGTTGGCTCTAAGCTGATCGTTCTTGGCGGCCCGGCAATGCTCATCGGCCTGGGCGGCGGTGCTGCCTCTTCCATGGCCACCGGCACCAGCTCGGCGGATCTGGACTTCGCATCCGTACAGCGCGAAAACCCGGAAATGGAACGTCGCTGCCAGGAAGTCATCGACCGTTGCTGGCAGTTGGGTGACAAAAACCCGATCAGCTTCATCCATGACGTCGGCGCGGGCGGTCTGTCCAACGCCTTCCCGGAACTGGTCAACGACGGCAACCGTGGCGGTCGCTTCGAACTGCGCAACATTCCGAACGACGAGCCGGGCATGGCCCCGCACGAAATCTGGAGTAACGAATCCCAGGAACGCTACGTTCTGGCAGTCGGCCCTGCGGACTTCGAACGCTTCCAGGCGATCTGCGAACGTGAGCGTTGCCCGTTTGCCGTGGTCGGCGAAGCCACTGCCGAACCGCAACTGACCGTGACCGACAGCCACTTCGGCAACAGCCCGGTGGACATGCCGCTCGAAGTGCTGCTGGGCAAAGCCCCGCGCATGCACCGTTCGGCCGTTCGCGAAAACGAGCTGGGCGATGATTTCGATCCGTCGACCCTCGAGATTGCCGACTGCGTCGAGCGCGTTCTGCATCACCCGGCCGTGGCCAGCAAAAGTTTCCTGATCACCATCGGCGACCGCACCATCACCGGCCTCGTGGCTCGTGATCAGATGGTCGGCCCGTGGCAGGTTCCGGTGGCCGACGTTGCCGTCACCGCTACCAGCTTCGACGTCTACACCGGTGAAGCCATGGCGATGGGCGAGCGTACTCCGTTGGCTCTGCTGGACGCTCCGGCGTCGGGCCGCATGGCCATCGGCGAAACCCTGACCAACATCGCGGCTTCGCGCATCGCCAAAATCTCCGACATCAAACTGTCGGCGAACTGGATGTCCGCCGCCGGTCACCCGGGTGAAGACGCGCGTCTGTACGACACCGTGAAAGCGGTCGGCATGGAATTGTGCCCGGACCTCGGCATTACCATTCCGGTAGGCAAGGACTCCATGTCCATGGCCACCCGCTGGAACGACGAAGGCGTCGACAAGACGGTGACTTCGCCGATGTCGCTGATCGTGACCGGTTTTGCCCCAGTCGCTGACATCCGTCAGACCATGACCCCGCAGCTGCGCATGGACAAGGGCACCACCGACCTGATCCTGATCGACCTCGGTCGCGGTCAGAACCGCATGGGCGCTTCGATCCTTGCTCAGGTTCACGGCAAACTCGGCAAGCAGGCCCCGGACGTCGATGACGCCGAAGACCTGAAAGCCTTCTTCGCCGTGATCCAGGGCCTCAACGCCGACGGTCACTTGCTGGCTTACCATGACCGTTCCGATGGCGGTTTGCTGACCAGCGTCGTGGAAATGGCCTTCGCCGGTCATTGCGGCCTGAGCCTGAACCTCGACGGTCTGGCAGAAACCTCCGCCGACATCGCCGCGATTCTGTTCAACGAAGAACTGGGTGCTGTGATCCAGGTTCGCCAGGACGCCACTCCGGACATCCTCGCGCAGTTCAGCGCAGCTGGCCTGGGTGACTGCGTGTCGGTGATCGGTCAGCCGATGAACAACGGCGAGATCAGCATCACTTTCAACGGCGACACCGTGTTCGAAGGTCAGCGTCGTCTGCTGCAACGTCAGTGGGCCGAGACCAGCTACCAGATCCAGCGTCTGCGTGATAACGCCGACTGCGCCGAACAAGAGTTCGACGTGCTGCTGGAAGAAGACAATCCGGGCCTGAGCGTCAAGCTCAGCTACGACGTCAACCAGGACGTCGCTGCGCCTTACATCAAGAAAGGCATCCGCCCACAGGTTGCCGTGCTGCGTGAGCAGGGCGTCAACGGTCAGGTGGAAATGGCGGCCGCGTTCGACCGCGCCGGTTTCAACGCGATCGACGTGCACATGAGCGACATTCTGGCCGGCCGTGTCGACCTGAACGAGTTCAAAGGTCTGGTGGCTTGCGGCGGTTTCTCCTACGGCGACGTACTCGGTGCCGGCGAAGGCTGGGCCAAGTCCGCGTTGTTCAACAGCCGCGCTCGCGATGCCTTCCAGGGCTTCTTCGAACGTAACGACAGCTTTACCCTCGGCGTGTGCAACGGTTGCCAGATGATGTCCAACCTGCACGAGCTGATCCCGGGCAGCGAATTCTGGCCGCACTTCGTGCGTAACCGTTCCGAGCAGTTCGAAGCTCGCGTTGCCATGGTTCAGATCCAGGAGTCGAACTCGATCTTCCTGCAAGGCATGGCCGGTTCGCGCATGCCGATCGCCATCGCACACGGTGAAGGCCATGCCGAATTCGCCAGCGAAGAAGCGTTGCTGGAAGCCGATCTGTCGGGTTGCGTGGCGATGCGTTTCGTCGACAACCATGGCAAGGTCACTGAAAACTACCCGGCCAACCCGAACGGCTCGCCGCGCGGGATCACTGGTTTGACCAGCCGCGACGGTCGCGTGACCATCATGATGCCGCACCCGGAGCGGGTGTTCCGCGCCGTGCAGAACTCGTGGCGTTCGGAAGACTGGAACGAAGACGCACCTTGGATGCGTATGTTCCGTAATGCTCGCGTGTGGGTGAACTAAGAGCGGGGAGCTGATTGCCGTGTACAAGCTCGGTTTTTTTGTTCCGGCCAGTCATGTCGAAGTGGTCAAAAGCGCTGTGTTCGCTGCCGGTGGTGGGCGGATCGGGGCTTATGATCACTGTGCGTGGCAGGTGTTTGGGTTGGGTCAGTTTCGGCCTTTGGATGGCAGTCAGCCGTTTATTGGTGAAGCGGGGCAGGTCGAGCAGGTTGAGGAATGGAAGGTTGAGCTTGTGGTCAGCGATGAGTTGATTCGGGCGGTGGTGGTGGCTCTGAAAGAGAGCCATCCCTATGAGACGCCGGCTTACGAGGTATGGCGGTTGGAGGATTTCTGATCTTCCTTGCCGCTGAAATGAGGAACCCGCTGAAAGTGATTTCAGCGGGTTTTTTGTTGGCTGCGATTTTGGGCGTGGCGGCCTTCGGGCCGACCATGCTTTGGTTGGGTTGTGTACATATCCGTTGCTGCGGTAACGGCGGCTTAGGGTTTCGCCCTTACGGCGAGGCACTTTTGGCAAACGCCCCAAAAG
>NZ_AKJB01000111.1:0-57287 GCF_000282555.1 Pseudomonas sp. GM102
TCATCGAAGACATGGTCAAAGCGGTCGATTAGCCCTGTTTCCAGCATCGCCATATCCTGCGGGCTACGCCTGCGCGAGATATGGCGAAATTTATATTCGAGCGCTGGCAAAGTTGATTCGCCGCGAGTTTGGCTCAAGGCCGACATAGCCCAGTAATCAGCATGAAGCTGTCATTAGGTGACTAATAAGCCAAGCAAACCCCTTGCCAGATCGGTCGCACTCTCCACTCCGCAACAAGGCTCAAACCAATTCGGCTAAAGATGCCGGATTAAAGCCCTTCAGGTCTGCGTAATCGCCTTTTTCAACTTTGGCGGCCCAATCCTTGTCACTCAGCAGAACACGCCCTACAGCGATCAGATCAAACTCTTCGCGCTCCATGCGCTCGACGAGCCGATCCAAACTCGCAGGGGTTGATCCCTTGCCGGCGAAGGCATTAGTAACATCATTTTCTAGCCCAACCGAACCAACACTGATGGTCGCGGCCCCGGTTACTTTCTTCGCCCAGCCCGCGCAGTTCAGGCCGTTCTCACCGTCAATCTCGGGGAACTCAGGTTCCCAGAAGCGGCGTTGTGAGCAGTGCAGGACGTCGACACCAGCCTCGACCAATGGCAACAGCCAGTCTTCCATCACAGCTGGCGTTTCAGCGACGCGTACTCCGTAATCCTGTTGCTTCCACTGGCTGACACGCATGATGATCGGGAATTCAGGGCCAACAGCATGACGAACAGCAGATACGATCTCGCTGGCAAAGCGCGAGCGTTCCTTGATTGTCGGACCGCCGTAGCGGTCGGTGCGCAGATTGGTACCAGACCAGAAAAACTGATCGATCAAATAACCATGGGCTCCGTGGATCTCAACGGTATCGAAGCCCAGTCGTTGGGCATCCGCTGCGGCCTTGGCGAACGCTGCTACCGTGTCGGCAATGTCCTCTTCACTCATCGCCACACCACGCAGGTCACCTGGCGAATCAAGGCCCGACGGGCTTTCCACTGGCGCATCTGGCTCCCAGTCGTTGATGTAACGCGTGGCACCGGTGTGCCAGATCTGCGGTGCCATGCGCCCGCCAGCGATGTGGACCGCATCGATCACGTTTTTCCACCCAGCCAACGCCGCTTCGCCGTGAAAAAAAGGTATGCCGGAGTCATTGCGCGATGCTGGGCGATCAACCACGGTGCCTTCCGACAAAATCAGCCCGACACGTCCCTCTGCCCGCCGCCGGTAGTAGGCAGTGCTCGCTTCACCCGGGATGCCTTCGGGTGAGAACAGACGCGTCATTGGCGCCATGACAATCCGGTTTTTCAGTTCAAGCGACCGGATGGAAAAAGGACGAAATAAAATGCTGGTTTCAGGGTTTGACATTGGATGGACTCCATTTGCTTTTGGAAGCCATATGAGTATATTTTGTAAACCAAATGTCAATTAGGCACCTAGAGTCGCCTAGGTATATATGAGGAAACTTCGATGCTGGAATTAAAGCCGCAATGTTTTTCGTCGGAGTGCCCAAGCCGGGCGCTGTTCGACCAAATCGCAGACAAGTGGTCGATGATGGTTCTGGCGGTACTTGATGACGGGCCGCACCGTTTTAACGCCATCAGGCGTCGCCTGGAGGGCGTCACTCAGAAAGCACTGACACAGTGCCTGCGTCGACTGGAACGAAATGGACTCGTCTCGCGCCAGGTCATCTCGTTTTCGCCCGTGGCAGTCCAGTATGAGATCACCCAACTTGGTCGAACACTGCAGCAGCCATTCCGCGAATTGCATAAATGGACGCTCGACAAATTGCCTGAGGTTGAAACGGCCCGATTGAAGTTTGACGAGGCCGCGCAGATAAGCCTGACGAAGTGAATTTTTATTGACTCGCCGCCACTGCCCATCTGAAACGCATTACTTCGTAGGTTTACTCGCGGTATCCCTAAACTACCAACGCTACATTAAGTGCCTAATTGACTCTAGGTTTATCGCGTATGTACCGTCTTGGTGTTCTGTCAGGAATCGCTATTAGCGATCACTCTTACACCCGATGCGAGCGGGGGCAAATATGGGGGCAAATTTCATTTTTTTTGCCAGAAACCATTGTCCTAGAGCCCAATCAAAAATGTTTTTTGGTGACCCTGTGAGTCTTTGAATGGGCTGACGCGTCAGCCCATCTGATCAAACGCCTGAGCCAAATCTGCACACAGATCCTGCGCATGTTCGAGCCCATGTGCAGACAGTTCTCCATCAGTTGATCCAGTCAAGGAAGATAAAAACAATGAAAAAAGCTTTTGCCCCCCTGCTTCTGATCTGTCTCTGCACCCACGCACTCGCTGACGGCAACCCTATCGGCTTCCAGTCCTCGACCCTTCCAGACGCGCACAACGAGCGTGCACTGGAGATGGTCGTCTGGTATCCAAGTGCAACCTCTGCCAAACCGCAATTGATCGCCGACAGTCCCGTGTTCGTTGGTGCCCTCGCCGTACGCAATGCGCCAGCGGCTGCCGGTGAACATCCGTTGGTGGTGCTCTCCCACGGCTTTCGTGGCAACTTGGGCAATCAGGATTGGCTGGCCAGTACACTCGCCCACCAAGGCTACATCGTCGCGGCGGTCAATCATCCGGGTACCACCACCAGGGATCGCAACCCTGAAGCGGCCGCCCAGTTGTGGCAACGACCTGCCGATGTGAGCCGGGCCATCGATGCGGTCATGGCTCAGCCGGAACAATTCGGCGCGGTCGCGAAGCGTCGAATTGCAGTGGTCGGTCATTCCCTCGGCGGCTGGACCTCGCTGGAAATCGCCGGAGCACGCTTCGATCCCGAGCGGTTTGCCCAAGACTGCAAGGCGCATCCGCAGTTATCCAGTTGCAGCGTTTACCAGCAGATCAACCCCGGCAGCACCCCAGAGTCAAAGACTCGATTAGGCTCTGACCTGAGCGATAAACGCGTCACCGCCATTGTCTCGTTAGACTTGGGCCTGTCACGCGGGTTGACCGATGCGAGCCTCGCGGCGCTGCCGGTTCCGGCACTGGTGATCGCGGCGGGCTTGCCCTCTGAAGACCTTCCCGCGCAGCTGGAGTCCGCCGACCTGGCCAAACGGCTGCCGCAAGCCTCGACGCGCTACGTCGAGATCAGCGACGCCAGCCACTTCAGTTTCTTGTCTCGGTGCAAACCGGGCGCGGTGAAGTTGCTCGAAGCAGAGGCGCCGGGGG
Source organism: Pseudomonas sp. GM102 (assembly GCF_000282555.1). Taxonomy (NCBI): domain Bacteria; kingdom Pseudomonadati; phylum Pseudomonadota; class Gammaproteobacteria; order Pseudomonadales; family Pseudomonadaceae; genus Pseudomonas; species Pseudomonas sp. GM102. Next base: position 3,186 of record NZ_AKJB01000111.1, read on the forward strand.
ACGGCATGATTTGCCAGGATGGCGACGACGGGCGATCGCGTGAGGTGATTCATCAGCAAGTGACGTCACTGATTACTGAATTTCTGGGGCCGACAGCTCGTAATGAGCGGTAGCCTCACGTCGGTGGTTTTTTGACCATCGTTTCCAGCCTATCGACCTGCCGAAGCAGCCGAAACAGGCTTTTCCCCTGTTTCGGTAGTGCGTTTACCCGTGCGCAAGTCGAAGAACTTGCGGCGAGCATAAGTTTTTTGCCAGGTCGGCGCGCCCGACGTCTTTAATGCCCGCGGATATAGCTTTCCAATTGATGAATCAGGTCGGTTTGTTCTGCAATAGCAGCCTTTACCAGATCACCAATTGATAGCAAACCCAGCAACTCTTCGTTTTCCACGACTGGCAGATGACGAAGATGGCTATCGGTCATAATCCCCATGCAATCTTCAATGCGCTGGCGAGCGTCTACCGTTATGACGGGGAAACTCATGATATCCCTCACAGGCGTACCCGCCGAGGAGCGCCCCTGCAGTACCATTTTCCGTGCATAGTCTCGTTCACTGACAATACCGATTACCTTCCCGTTTTCTACGACAGGTAGAGCACCGATGTTTCGCTCAGCCATAACCCTGATCGCCTCCAACACCATTTGATCCGGTGCAATGGTGTGAACTTTTTGATTGTGCACGGGCTTTAAACACAGTAATTGGGTAACTGTTTTCATGACAATTTTCTCTTATTTTACTTTGATGCAAGCGCCTGCTAACAGGCGCCCTGCCTAGTCAATGACTGCGACTTCGTTCAACCGTTTTCGATGGCACTTCCAAAAACAATTTTTTGTAATCTGATGAAAAACGCCCCAGATGGTTAAACCCCCACCGCATCGCTACCGCGGTGATGTTTTCATTACAACCACCCTCTAAGAGCGCCTGCCTGACCGATTCAAGGCGAAACCGCTTCAAGTACAAAGCGGGAGGTATACCAAAGTACTTCTTGAAGTCCTCAGACAGTTTGAAGCGGGATACGCCAGCCGCCCGACTGACATCGTCCAGATGCAGTTCGCTGCCAGCATTTTCGTGCATGAACTGCTTGGCCTTCAGCAAATACGCAGGGCACCGTGTTTGCGAGATCCCCTCCAGTTCACTTGAGTAATTATTTGGCTGCGCCAGGATCAAACCTTTTATCAATGTCCGTTCAATGTCACGGGCAATAGAACTATGGCCAAAAAGCTCTCGCCCCTGATCCAGTTCCATCAGCAGAAACTTAACCAGCCGCCACCATGCCGCGGGAGTCCCTTGATCTGTACTTATCCCTGTTTCGAAGACAATCGGTTGTGGGGCGGGTCGCTGTAGCAACTCCTCCAACACTTGACGCATTGCTACGCACTTGATCGCAACCTGAATTTTCCGACAGTTACCTGCAATGGCAAGTTCTTGCTGATCATAGGGCGAAACAATGAGCCCGTTGTTGCTATCGGACATCAACAATCCATTGGGTTTTCGCAACTCCTGTTGCCCACTGACCGGAAGACTGATGCTGTAGCTGTTGAGTACCGACGCATCAATATCGATAGTGACATCTGTACCGTATTCGATATAGCCAATCACCGTAGACATCGACTTCAGGACGTTTCCATCATGCTGAAAATGAAGACGTTGCGCAGAAGAGGTCTTTAATTCGTGGGGGCCGCAAATGTTCGCCATCCAGGCCTGCGCACTCTGCAGGTCATGACGTACCGCATGGATGTCTTGAAATTCAGCATCAGCCCGAGCATGAGTTTGCAGATTCATCACAGCACCACAAGGGTTACAGATTAGTTGTAACCATACTTTTTGCCCCCACAAGCCCGCTATCCACATAGTGCAAAAACAATCAAAAAAACGCGAAAAGAAGCTTGCTTGAGCAGCGCTCACCCAAATGGCTCCCAGCGCCCAAGAAACGGACAGATATCGCCTCGAATCCGGATAGCTGCACTGCACAGAAAGGCTTTCAATCGGGTTGAGCCTAAAACTACAAAAAGGGTGTACCTGATGAACAGCACTAGAAGCATTGCGCAGTGGCAAGACTACATTCAGGGTTGTCTGGATTTCCGGCCGGCTGAAGGCATATACCGTATCGCCCGTGACATGTTCACAGAACCGGAACTGTTCGACCTGGAGATGGAGCTGATCTTCGAAAAGAACTGGATCTACGCTTGCCACGAAAGTGAAATCGCAAATCCCAATGACTTCCTGACGATGCGCGCAGGTCGTCAGCCGATGATCATCACCCGGGATGGGAACAATCTGCTCCACGCGCTAATCAACGCTTGCCAGCATCGGGGCGCGACGCTGACTCGTGTCAGCAAAGGTAACCAGTCAACCTTCACCTGTCCGTTCCATGCCTGGTGTTACAAAAGTGACGGCCGCCTGGTCAAGGTCAAGGCACCAGGGGAGTATCCGGAAGGCTTTGACAAGGCAACCCGCGGCCTGAAGAAAGCCCGGATCGAAAGCTACAAGGGCTTCGTCTTCATTAGTCTGGACGTCAACGGCAGCGACTCGCTGGAAGACTACCTCGGTGATGCCAAAGTGTTCTTCGACATGATGGTCGCGCAGTCCCCCACTGGCGAGCTGGAGATACTGCCGGGCAAGTCGACCTATAGCTACGACGGCAACTGGAAACTGCAGCACGAAAACGGTCTGGACGGTTATCACGTCAGCACGGTGCACTACAACTACGTCTCCACGGTACAGCATCGCCAGCAAGTCAATGCCGCTAATGGCGGCGGCTCCGACACACTGGACTACAGCAAACTGGGCGCCGGCGATGCCGAAACCGATGACGGCTGGTTCTCGTTCAAGAATGGTCACAGCCTCTTGTTCAGCGACATGCCCAACCCGACTGTACGCGCCGGTTATGCCACCGTCATGCCGCGTCTGGTGGAAGAGTATGGCCAGCAGCAAGCCGAGTGGATGATGCACCGTCTGCGCAACCTCAACATTTACCCAAGCCTGTTCTTCATGGATCAAATCAGTTCACAACTGCGCATTGTGCGCCCGGTGGCCTGGAACAAGACAGAGATCACCAGCCAATGCATCGGCGTGAAAGGTGAGTCCGACGCGGACCGGGAAAACCGGATTCGCCAGTTCGAGGATTTCTTCAACGTTTCAGGCATGGGAACCCCCGACGACCTGGTGGAGTTTCGTGAAGCCCAGCGCGGCTTTCAGGCACGCCTTGAGCGTTGGAACGAAGTATCCCGCGGCAGTGAAAAATGGGTTGAAGGCCCCACACCTAACAGCGAGGTTCTGGGCATTAAACCGGTATTGACCGGCACCGAGTTCACCCATGAGGGGCTCTACATTAATCAGCACGGTTCCTGGCAGCGCTTCCTTCTGCAAGGCCTGGAACAAAAAGCCCTGAAGTTGAAGGAGGTGTGAAATGAGCGCACTACAACATTCCGTCGAGCAGTTCCTTTACCGTAAATCCGAGTTGTGCGATCAGCAGGACTGGGACGCCTACATCGCCCTCTTTGATGAACAGAGTGAATTCCATCTGCCGCAATGGGAGTCGGAGCATGTGTACACCACCGACCCCAAGCGCAGCATGTCGCTGATTTACTACTCGAACCGGTCTGGCCTTGAAGATCGGGTGTTTCGCCTGCGCACCGGTAAGTCGGCAGCCTCAAACCCCATGCCGCGCACCCTGCATCAAATCAGCAACGTACGAATCAAAGAGCTCGATCAGGGCTTGCTTGAAGTCAAGGCAGGCTGGGTCACGCTTTATACGCGTCAAGGATTGTCCGAACAGTTCTACGGCCATGTGACCTACCACCTTAAAGCGGTCGCAGACAGCTGGAAGATCACTCGCAAGCACATCGTGTTGCTCAATGACACGATCAATTCCGTGCTTGATTTCTATCACCTGTGAGCTGCGGGGCACCTTGTCATGAACCATAAAGTCGCTTTCAGCTTCGCGGACGGCAAGACCTCGTTCTTCGAGGTCAAACCAAACGAACTGCTGCTCGACGCCGCGTTGCGTAATGGTGTGAACATTCCACTGGATTGTCGCGAAGGCGTCTGTGGCACCTGCCAGGGCCGCTGCGAATCAGGTCAATTCACTCAAGACTACGTCGATGAAGAGGCATTATCCGAACACGATCTGGCCCAACGCAAAATGCTCTCTTGCCAGACCCGCGTGCAATCGGATGCTTCGTTCTATTTCGACTTCGATTCGACTTTGTGTAACGGCGGTGGAACCCAGCTGTTACAAGCGGTTGTTACCGGTGTAGAGCAAGTGTCAGCCACCACCGCGATCCTTCATATCGACGCGTGTTCCAACAAGCAGCAACTGGATTTTCTTCCGGGACAGTACGCACGTGTGCATGTTCCTGGAACCAGTGAGTGGCGCTCTTATTCATTCGCTAACCGCCCGAACCCCACTAACCAGCTTCAGTTTCTCATCCGGCTGCTGCCTGATGGGGTGATGAGTAACTTCATCAGAGAGCATTGCCAGCCTGGTCAACTCATTGAGTTCGAGGCACCTTTGGGTAGCTTTTATCTACGCCAAGTGACCAAGCCACTGGTACTGGTGGCAGGCGGAACCGGCCTGTCGGCTTTCCTCGGGATGCTGGATAACATTGCGGAAAAAGGAGGTTGCGGCCAGCCGATCCAGTTGTTTTATGGCGTTACGCAAGACAACGATTTGTGTGAACTCTCGCGGCTGGCCGGTTACCGTGAATGCATCGCGGACTTCGACTACCACCTCGTCGTCTCGAAACCGTCCGCGGCATGGGCAGGCAAAACCGGGTGGATTCCAGAACACTTCGACCGCCAGCAATTGGAGGCTAATCCGTTCGATATCTACTTGTGCGGTCCGCCACCGATGGTGGAGTCCATCAAAACCTGGTTTGATGCCCAGCAGATTGAACATTTTCAGATGTACTACGAAAAATTCATCGAGAGCAACGCCAAGCAGTGACGACTAAAAAGGGGAAATAGCCTCGCGGCTATTTCCCCTTTTATCTTGTCTTCAATTGAACCTGGCAAATCAACGATCAAAGCGTTCAGCCAGATGACACAATGCTTCGGCCTGACGTTGCAAGTCCTCGCTGATGCGTTTTCCGTCCAGCGCCTTGTCGACACTATCCGTCGACAGCTCAGCCACCTGCAATACCTGCTGCGACAGACTTTCCACCACTTGCGACTGCTGCTCCATGGCAGAAGCGATCTGCATGCCCATGCCGGAAATTTGTGCGAGGGATGAGTTCACACCCGCCAGGTTGTCCTGCACTGAAGTGACTTCACGGGTGCTGTGAGAGGCAAACTCACGCCCTGCATCAGTCAGTTGCACCGTCAGCTCGGTGGCATCGCGCAGTTGCAGTAAGAGCGGTTGAATTTGTTGTGTCGCTTCCTGGGTTCGCGTCGCTAATTGCCGCACTTCATCGGCCACTACGCTGAAGCCCCTGCCCGCTTCCCCCGCCCTCGCCGCCTCTATTGCCGCATTCAGTGCCAGCAGATTGGTTTGCCCGGCAATCGAACTGATGATGTTGGTGATATGACTGATCGCTTCCGTAGAACTGGCCAATTGTTGAACGGCCGTAGCCGTGTCGCCCACGGATGTATTGAGCAATTGCATTGCTCTCAGGCTTTGACCGGATAGTTGCTCGCCATGGTTGGCCAGATCGGCGGCCCGGGTGGTCGCCAGATGGGTGGCCTGCACATTGCCGGTAACTTCTTGAATCGTCGCGGCCAGTTCAGTGAGCGCCGTCACCGACAGATCGGTTTCATCGCGCTGACGTTCAAGGCGCAGGGTTTCGGCCTGGATCAGTTGCCCGAGCTCCAGCACCCGCTGCTGTACCACCAGGCCGGTGCTGCCAATCCGCGACAGAGCACTTTGCAGACGAGCCTCTTGCGCGACCAAGGCCATATCCACTTGAGCTGCGGCACCCTGCTCGCGACTGTACATTTGCGCCATTAACGGTTCAGTGAATGCTTTTGGATGTGCAGAGAAAACACGCTGGAGAGCTCGAGTTTGTCGATACTCCTGAAAAGCCGCCATGGCCCCCAGCCCCACTACGATCAAGGCGCTCTGAGCGACAAAAGCGTCCAGTTGCCAAAGCCCGGCCGACAGGACAAAACCTAAGGGCACCGCCGGTAATGCGCAGCCAAGCAAGCTCCCGATCTTCCACCGCACGACCGGATCCTGACTATTCAAGCGAGCATAGAGCTTTTGCGCTCGTTCACGTTGTTGCTCGCTAGGTACGCTGTAAATCGCACCGTAGGCCTCTATGCCATCGAGGCCGAACACCGGTTTGATGTATACGCTCAACCAATAGGCTGTACCGTCCCGACGAAGGTTCTTGATCAGGCCCATCCAGGGCCGCCCAAGCTTTAACGTTTGCCACAGGCTACTAAAAACCTGTGGCGGCATTTCCGGATGCCGAAGCACGTTACCAGGTTGATCAGTCAGTTCTTGGCTTGAATAGCCGCTGAGCGCGACAAATGCTTCGCTGCAGTGGCTGATGCGCCCTCGCAGGTCAGTGCGGCAAATCAGAACGGCGGTATCGGGTGATAAGGGGGATGCGGGCATGATCGAAAAGTCCCGGAAGCAGAAAAAAAAAGCCTGCCGCGTGGGGCAGGCAAAAGACCAAAGGCATCGAACGCCAAAGGAGCAGGAGTTTCGCGGTCTTAAAAGTGATGGATGTAACGCATTTGCACACGACTGCCGTCAGCACGGTTTTCTACATCTTGCTCAAAGTACGCATTCAAAAACACATGGTCATCCTTCGAGAAACTGTACATTGCACCCGGTCCAATGGCCCAGACCTTCTCTCGACGTCCAGACACTTCATGACCGTCCACTTTGGTATCGGTGATCTGCTTTAGCCAATAACCATTGATGCCCAGGCGCAGCTGTGGCGTGACGGCATACTCGGTTGCAAAGTTGGCGTGCAGAGCCTGTCCGGCCTGGATGTCGCCGGCATCGCCAAAGCCTGGCCCCGGGTCGTTGTTTTTGCCGTTGTAGAGATAGTGCGCTCGCACTGACGCCGTCCATTTTGGCGTGAACCAATAGGTGCCCGCCCAATACGGATTAAACGACCAGGCATTAGCCCCGGGATTAACATCGTGTTTGCTATCGTATTTGCCGGTGGGCAAATTGACCTGCAATTCAATGCGATGAACGAAGCGCGGGCCATCGGGCCCCATAATCGGATCAAATTGAATCATCGGTCCCAACAGCAAATCACCAAAGCCACTTTGACCTTTTATCGCTGCATTGTTCAGCCCGTCATCGACGTCCATCCGCGTCACAAAGGGCAGCAAGGCATTCATACCCAGTGCGGCATTGCCTACGCGGATGTCGGACAAGTACGTCAGTTGAGTGACGGCCACTTGATAATCCAGCTGTTGCTTGGGTAGCCCCAGCGCCTTGCCGTCTTTATCGCGCAGCCGATCGGCGCTGTAGCTCTGGAAGTACTCCTGGAAGTACCAACCTGATCCAGCAGGTGGGCCGCCATCGAGAAAACTGGTGAAACCTAAATTGACCACGGGCAGGTCATACGCCTGTACCGTTTCAAATCCCGAAAAGCCAGATCCCAGAATGCACACCGACAGCAGTTTTATTTTTATTTTCATCACGCTCTCCACTTACAGCCAGGCTAAAGGTAGAGCAGTCGAAAGTTGCAATCTGCAGGCAAGGCCATCCGTTAACGTACAAACGCAGAATCCTCATTGCACAAGCAACAGTCAGACTCAACACCTTCAGGAAATACAGCGAATACTTGCGATCACACCGCAACTTTATGTTTTCAGCGGTAACAAATACTTCGCCACTCTGAAATAGCGGCGAAGTTCGGGGTTCTTAAATTATCGACTCAATCCTGGATGCTCCGACGCCACTCGATACTGTCCACAATGAAACACAAGTGGCTCGCCTGTGCCGTGGCGGTAGTGCTCGATCTGCCCCAGAAAAATCAGATGATCACCCCCCTCATACTGCGTAACGTTGCGGCAGACCAAGGTCGCGATCACGCCATCAAGAAGCGGTACTCCAGCCTCCCCGGCCTTGAATGCCACGCCCGAGAATTTGTCTGGCGCAGGCCGCGCAAAACGTCCCGAAAGATCGTGCTGATCAGCACCCAGGATATTGATTGCAAAATGGCCACACGACAGATAGTCCGCCAGGCTCGGAGCGTTGCGAGAAATACTCCAAAGCACCAGTGGCGGATCCAGCGATACTGATGAAAAGGAGTTGGCGGTCATGCCAACATTCCGCCCGTCAGGGGTGCGCGTGGTAATAACGGTTACACCAGTCGCAAACTTCCCGAGCAGATTACGCAGTTCGCGCGGGTCGCAGTCTTGTGCGTTGACCAGTTCGTGTTGGATAGACTCTGGACTAAATGCATTCATGATGAACTCCTGGCTCGATGGCGGCTCAAGCGGCCTGACGAGTCTTTTCCTGAATAAAGGCTTGGCAAGACTGGGCGTCGAACCACCAAGGTGCAAAATTGCGCGGATCATCGAAGCCGTTGGCGATGGCCGAGGCCAGGGGTTTTGACTGGCTGGCGGCGCCCAGCAGTTCCAGCAGATGCTGAGGCGGTGGAGTCAGCATGGTGTTGGTCCACTTGACCACATGCTGGGCATAGCTCCAGTACTGCTCGAAAGTGTCGTGCATCCAGTCCGGGCCAAAATCTTGCGCACCACGAGCGACAATCGCATCCAGGTAAACCTTGCTGCACTTGGCGGCATTGTTCGAACCCTGGCCGGTAATCGGGTCGTTGACTACCAGAGCATCGGCCATGCCAAAGACCTTGCGGCCAGACGGCAGCGTCAATACCGGTTTACGCACCATCGGCGTGAATCTGCCGGACAAGAAGCCCTTGTCATCGGTCATTTCCACAGAGCGGCAGCGTTCGGCTTCCCAAGGGACGTAGCGATTGATCAGCTCCAGGCTTTTCTCAAGATGTTGCTCTGCAGACGTAATCCCCTGCCAGCAATCCATCGGCCCGCCCGGAATCCCTTCGAAAACCATGATTTCGCAAGGTCCGGTGGTCGTCAGGCAAGGAAACACAAAGTACTCGCCTACACCGGGAATCAGGTTGAAGCTGACCCGGGAAAACGGCGACATCGGTGTCATGCCCTTCACATAGGTCAATGACAGCGCTCTTTGCGGTTGCTGAAACTGAGTCCGCTCGGCATCTTTTTCAAACAGATTGACGATTTCGCCCTTACCCGCCGCCAGCAGTACCAGGTCATGGCTGGTCGACAGAAGCTCCAACTCGGCCACACCGACATCCTGAATAATGACCTCGCCGCCACGCTTCACGACCTCGTCCATCCAGACTGGCATTTTCAGGCGCTGATCGACTGATTGGGCGTAGCGATCCAGCCGGGTACTCCAGCTGAACAGTGGCTCATTTGGCTTCTCTGGGTCAGGCACTACCAGGCCAATACCTTCTACGGCCGGGCACTGGTCTTCCCAAAAGTTCAGGCCCAAATCACGCTCACTTTGCAGGGCGGCGTTGAACATGCACTGACTGGACATCACTTTACCGTTGCGAATGTCCTCGCCATTACGATTAGTGGCCAGGGTCACATGGTAGCCCTTGGCGAGCAGGCCTAGAGCGAGTTGCAGGCCGGCTTGACCGGCTCCGACGATGGCGATTCGACGCATTGTTATTCTCCTGGTTATCGACGGTTACAGGTGCAGCATTCGGCAGTCGCCGAACAGGGTTTCTTGTTAGTGTTCGGTGTTACTCAGCAAGCCGTGGTATCGCCGGCAGGTTCTGTTCCGGTCCCATGACCGAGTAGCCTCCATCGACGGCATAATCCGCACCCGTCACAAAGCTGGCGGCTGGCGAACATAGAAACGCCACCACATTGGCCACTTCGCCGGGTTCTCCCAGACGGCCCAACAGGTGATAGGAAGCGGCGACCGCATCAGCCTTTTCGCGGTTACCGCCACTGGCTTGGTCGATCACCCGCGACCAGGTCCAGCCAGGCGATACCGAATTAACGCGGATACCGTCGGCGGCCAGGTCCATCGCCATGCAGCGAGTCAGCTGCACCATGGCGGCCTTCGAGACTGGATAAAGCCAACGCCCGGTCTGGGCACACTTGGCCGAGATGGATGTGAAATTGACAATCGCACCACGTCGGGCTTTAAGGTCCTGATGCACCGCTTGAGTTAATGCCACGGCTGAAACCAGGTTCACATCAAGTGCCTGTAGCCAATCCTGGCGGCTGGAAGCAAAGCCCTGGTCGCTGTAGGTGCAGGCCAGATTAATCAACAGGTCTACCCCACCAAAACGTGCCCGAACGTCTTCGACTGCATGGGCAATAAGTTCGTCATCCGTTACATCGAGATGAAAAAATGCGGCTCGCTCACCGAGCTCGGACGCCGCCCTGAGACCTGCGTCACGATCGATATCGAACAGTGCAACAACAGCACCGGCATCCATCAGCGCCCGAGCGACGGCAGAACCAATCAGGGTTGCGCCACCGCTGATCACGGCGACCTTATTCTCTAGATGAGACATGTCTTTCCCCTTACACCGGCTTGTCAGCGCTGGAAGCCCAACTCGGCATCAGCGTATTGGAGGGCAGTGACTCATCGAGCAGCTTTTGCGCAGTCACCACACCCGCCACGGGTAGTCCGGTCGGGTCAAGCAGGCCGATCTGAACCAGCACGCTGGCCTGATCCCAGTAGATGTGTTCGTGGTAGAGCTTCGGACCGCGGAACTTGACTACGCCAAGCATCGGGATCTCGACGTAGCGCCCGGTGGGCGCCACCCCGGGAAGCATCCAGTCAATCTCGGCGTCATGGGTAAAGCTCATGATGAATTCATCGACGATCTGTGATGCACCGACTGTGCGAGACAGTGGCGTCAACGCCATATCCTTCGGGTTGCCGTGGACGAAGTGATGCTGGTAGAAGCGGCTCAACTCTTTAGCACCCACGCCACCGGTCATGGTCGGGATGTGGTTGACGTAAGGTTCAGCGACCATGGTCGCCATGGTGGCAGGTACGTCCCGGGTATCGAACTCGTGACGGACATGCTCATCCCACAGGTCAGAGAGGTTGTAGTCTGGCCCTAGTTCCCTGCGCAGTGCAGCAACAGTACGTTCGTGGGCCAGAAGCGCTGATGGCTTGTGGTAGTGATGACCGCTAGGGCGAGCAAACGCGTGATCAACACCCGGATAAACGTAGAGCTCAACACCCTTTTTATCGCCAAGGGCCTCCTTGATCGCGGAGCGGGCCTCTGCTGGACAGAACTGATCCTGTTCGGCCATATGGAGCACCAGACGCCCTTGAAGTCCTTCAATTTCCGAGAGAGCGGTTTCAATTCCTACGCCGTAGTAACCAACGGCACAGGCCACCTCAGGCAACCGACAGGCCGCCAGGTAAGCCAGCTTGCCACCCAGGCAATAGCCGACAACGCCCAGGTCCCCCGGTTTACATTGAGGCAATGACTCCAATACCTTCAGACTGGCACGGATATCATCAATGCCCAGCGCCTCGTCGAAGCCCTGGTAGAGCGCATAGGCACGACCGAACTCCGCTTCGGTGTAACCTAAATCGACACCAGGCTCTTGGCGCCAGTACAGGTCCGGAACCAGCACCGTATAACCTTCCTCGGCCAACAGGTCGGCAACTTCACGCATAGCCTGGTTAACGCCGAAAATTTCCTGACAAAGCACCACACCCGGACCGCGACCATCGATAGAGGTCGCAAGGTAAGCCTGGAACTGACCACCGGACGGAACCGGCACGCTGACATATTGGCCTTTCATCTCGAATCTCCAAGGGCTCAGGAACGTTGGATGTGATATTGGGCACCTTCTGCTGTACCGACTATCCGCTGAGTGCAACGCTTGTCCGAGGCCTGCAGGAAGTTATCCGGCAGGCTTTGCAGCACCAACCGCAGCAGTGCCAATGGATGGGTCATGAAGCCGCGAACCTGTTCGCTGCTGCTTTTGCCGTACAGGCACCAGTTACAGAAGTGCTCGCAATTATTGGTCAGCAACCGGTAGTGATTTTCCCCCAGGCGCGAGAGTGCCCGGCGGATCACTTCCTCACCGTCGAACAGAGAAGTCGGGGCATCGTCGACCCACACTGGTTGCCCGCCAGCAAAACAGTCCAATGCCAACACTTCGACCGGACCGACCTGAAAACCTTTATGAAAGCCTGCGTAGTGCACGACTCGACGCCCGCCCAGATAAATCCCATGGTGGTAGTAACGACGTCTTGACGTGATGAGATGGCTGCCAGGCTGAACGTCGGCGTTTTCCAGGTCGTCCCAGTTGCGCCATTGATGAGCGCTTGGAACAGGCGGTGTATGGGTAATGTTCATGGCGTTCAACCTCGCCGTCTGGCGGCTTCAACGAATCAACAAGCGTTGAAGTCATGGTGCGACCCTGCCCTTGCCAGCACTATCCATCTGATGCTGTCGTTGTCCGCGAGCTGCGAAAATGTGTCGGTGCCTTTGCCGCATTCACCTATGCCTCACCCCTCCAAAAAAAGTTGGACGTCCAGGATTTGCGGGAGGATTCTAAGAAATACCGACTACGGCACGCTGCGTCAGAATGCCTCTGTCGTCGCTTGGCACACCAATTGCTGGCTTAGGCAGAAAGCCCAATAAGGGCACAAAAAGAAACGGACATGCACACGGGTTATCCGGATAACGCAGCGATCATCCAGATCCTGCAAAACCTGGGTAACACCACCGTGCGACATGCCTTGAATCGTGCATGCAACTGAGGTGACCATGAGTCAGAATCTCATCGCACAGCGCTGCGCCAGCCTTTTCGACAGTGCGTCGCTGTTCACCCCGGAAAACCAGTTGTTCCTGCTCAATGATCTGGACGGCATCCGCGAAGGCGTCAGCGGCGTCTTCAAAAACCACGAATTGCGCTGCATCGACAGCACCGAACGGGTCAGCGCACGGATGCACCACATCAACCGTGGGCGACTGTCCTTGAACCGATTGGAATACGGCGTCAACGTCTTTATCGACCCTGGTCGCCTCGAGGATTTTTTCCTGATCCAGGTACCCATCAAGGGACAAGCACGCATTCAATGCGCAGGACATGACTTCATTTCCACGCCGGAACGGGCCTCTCTGATCTCCCCTAATCTGCCGTTGTCGATGAGCTGGGAGGCTAACGCGCCACAATTGGCCTTGAGGATCGAACGCAGTGAAGTCGAATACCATTGCGTCCAGCATCTGGGACACAATTTGGACAGACCGTTGGAATTCGATCCAGAACTTGACCTGACCACACCTGGAGGTCACTACTTTCTCCAGCTAATCAACATTCTGGCGGACGCAATCAAGCTGGATGACCATCCACTGCACCATTCGCTGGTACTCAAGCAGTTCGAGTCAATGCTGCTCGATGCTCTGGTTTACGGCCAGCCGAACAATCTTCGAGAACGACTGGACTGTGCCAGCAGACCCAGAGCGCCTTTACCCCACTTCGTTAAAAGAACCGAAGAATTCATGCGCGCTCACGCCGACCAACCGCTGAGCATCGAGCAATTGGCCGAACATGCCGGTGTGAGCGTTCGCACGCTGTTCGCCGGCTTCCGCGACTTTTGCGATACCACGCCCATGGCCTACTTGCGCAATTTACGGCTGGAACAAGTGCACCTTGAACTTTGCCGCCAGCAACAAGAAGGTTCGGTCACAGATATCGCCTTCAAATGGGGGTTTGCCCATCTGGGGCGATTTGCTCAGGAGTACAAAAGACGCTACGGCGAAGCCCCCTCAACAACGCTCAGATTCCGTAGCTGAACTCAGAGAGTACAGGCAGAGTTGACCAAACCTGCGAGGCTGGTTTGATTTTTGTATTGGGCTCATGGCCTCTTCGCGGGCAAGCCTCGCTCCTACGGGGATTTGTGTACGCCGCTGGTCCAATGTGGGAGCGAGCCTGCTCGCGATGGCCATGACGCGGTTGATGCCAATCTCTTACACTCCCTGCAACACTGAATTGTCATCATTTCATTTGAAAGCCCGCCAATGGGAGGTGCATGCTAGAGGGCTTGCAATGAACTTATATCATTCCGAATGATAGTTACCTTCGGTTCATTCGATTCGTGCCATACAACCCCGCCAAGCATCATCCGTCCATCTCAATACATTGGCGGATGCATCCATGGAACAGTCACTCAAACATTTGCGCTTCCCCTTGGCCTTGTTGGCCGTGCTGGTGATGAGCGCCTGCGGCAAGACCCCGGACGCTGCCGCCACGATGCCCGCGGCCAAAGTCAGCGTGGCCAAGGTGCTGGAGCAACCGGTCAACGAGTGGGACGAATTCACCGGGCGCCTTGAAGCGCCGGAAACGGTAGAGATTCGTCCACGGGTTTCCGGCCAGATTGATGACGTAGCCTTTACCGAAGGCGCGCTAGTCAAGAAAGGCGATCTGTTGTTCCAGATCGACCCACGTCCATTCCAGGCTGAGGTCCGCCGCCTCGAAGCCCTGGTTGCCCAAGCTCGCGCCACGGCCACCCGCAGCGAAAACGAATCCCAGCGCGGTGAACGCCTGCGCACCAGCAACGCGATTTCCGCCGAACTCGCCGACTCGCGCACCAGCGCGGCTCAAGAAGCCCGCGCCGCCGTCGGTGCCCTCCAGGCCCAACTGGACCTGGCCAAACTGAACCTGAGCTTCACCCGCGTCACTGCGCCTATCAGCGGCCGTGTCAGCCGTGCGGAAATCACCGCCGGCAACCTGGTGACCGCCGATACCACCGCGCTGACCAGCGTGGTGTCCACCGACAAGGTCTACGCCTACTTCGACGCCGACGAGCGTGTCTTCCTTAAATACACCCAGCTCGCCCGCCAGGGCCAACGCGGCGCGACCACGCCGGTTTACCTCGGCCTGTCCAATGAAGACGGCAACCCGCACCAGGGCCAGATGAACTTCGTCGACAACCAGGTCAACCCGAAGACCGGCACCATCCGCGGTCGCGCCGTGTTCGACAACAGCGACGGCACCTACACCCCGGGTCTTTATGCACGCCTGAAACTGGTGGGCAGCGGCACTTACTCCGCGGTGTTGATCAACGACGAAGCGGTCGGTACCGACCTGGGTAAAAAGTTCGTGCTGGTGATGGATGCCGACAACAAAACGGCTTACCGCCCCGTCGAACTGGGTCCGAAGATCGAAGGTCTGCGCATCGTGCGCAGCGGTCTGAACAAGGACGACACCATCATCGTCAAGGGCTTGCAACGGGTTCGCCCTGGTTCACCGGTCACCCCTGAAGTGATCCCGATGGCCAGCCAGGAAACTCTCGCGGCTCTGGCTCAACAACGACAAGCGCTGGAAGCCAGCAACCTGCCCCAAGTCGCACCTGCCAAGGTCGCGCCGGGTACGGTTGTGAAAGTGGCTGCTGCGACTCCACGCGGTTAAGGGATCTCTACGATGAATTTTTCCCAATTCTTCATTTCACGGCCGATCTTCGCAGCGGTACTGTCGCTGCTGATCCTGATCGCCGGCGCCATCTCGCTGTTCCAGTTGCCGATCAGCGAATACCCGGAAGTGGTTCCGCCGACCGTTGTGGTCCGTGCCAACTTCCCGGGTGCCAACCCTAAAGTCATCGGTGAAACCGTGGCCGCTCCACTGGAGCAAGCCATCACCGGCGTCGAGAACATGCTGTACATGTCCTCGCAGTCCACCGCTGACGGCAAGATCACGCTGACCATCACCTTTGCGCTGGGCACCGACCTGGACAACGCGCAGGTGCAGGTTCAGAACCGCGTGACCCGGACCGAGCCCAAGCTTCCCGAGGAAGTGACGCGCATCGGTATCACCGTCGACAAGGCTTCGCCCGACCTGACCATGGTTGTGCACTTGACCTCGCCAGACAAACGCTACGACATGCTCTACCTGTCCAACTACGCCTTGCTCAACATCAAGGATGAGCTGGCGCGTCTGGGCGGTGTCGGTGATGTGCAGCTATTCGGTATGGGCGATTACTCGCTGCGGGTGTGGCTCGATCCGAACAAGACTGCTTCGCGCAACCTGACCGCGACCGATGTGGTCACCGCGATTCGTGAACAGAACCGTCAAGTGGCGGCCGGTGCCCTGGGCGCTCCGCCTGCGCCGAATGCCACCGCGTTCCAGCTGTCAGTCAACACGCAAGGTCGTCTGGTTTCCGAGGAAGAGTTCGAGAACATCATTATTCGCTCCGGTGAGAATGGTGAAATCACTCGCCTGAAAGACATCGCTCGCGTCGAACTCGGCTCCAGCCAATACGCCCTGCGTTCCTTGCTGAACAACCAGCCGGCGGTGGCGATCCCGATCTTCCAGCGCCCTGGCTCCAACGCGATCCAGATCTCCAACGACGTTCGGGAGAAAATGGCCGAGCTGAAGAAGAACTTCCCGGAAGGCATGGACTTCAGCATCGTCTATGACCCAACGATCTTCGTGCGTGGCTCCATCGAGGCGGTGGTTCACACCCTCTTCGAAGCGCTGATCCTAGTGGTACTCGTGGTGATCCTGTTCCTGCAAACCTGGCGCGCCTCGATCATTCCGTTGGTGGCAGTGCCTGTTTCGCTGATCGGTACGTTTGCCGTGATGCACCTGTTCGGCTTCTCGTTGAACGCCTTGTCGCTGTTCGGATTGGTACTAGCCATCGGTATCGTGGTCGACGATGCGATTGTGGTGGTGGAGAACGTCGAGCGAAACATCGGGCTCGGATTAACCCCTGTCGAAGCCACCAAGCGTGCGATGCGCGAAGTGACCGGTCCGATCATCGCGACGGCGTTGGTGTTGTGTGCGGTGTTTATCCCGGCGGCGTTCATCTCCGGCTTGACCGGGCAGTTCTATAAACAGTTCGCCCTGACGATTGCGATTTCGACCGTGATCTCGGCCTTCAACTCGCTGACTCTGTCGCCGGCGCTGGCCGCCGTGTTGCTCAAGAGCCATGACGCGCCGAAAGACCGCTTCTCCAAGGTTCTGGACAAGCTCTTCGGTGGCTGGTTGTTCCGTCCGTTCAACCGCTTCTTTGACAAGGCCAGCCATGGTTATGTCGGCACCGTGGGCCGGGTTATCCGCAGCAGCGGTATCGCCTTGCTGGTGTACGCCGGTCTGATGGTGCTGACGTTCTTCGGTTTCTCCAATACCCCGACCGGTTTCGTACCCGGCCAGGACAAGCAATACCTGGTGGCCTTCGCGCAACTGCCGGATGCCGCGAGCCTGGACCGTACCGAAGACGTGATCAAGCGCATGTCCGACCTTGCCCTGAAACAGCCTGGCGTGGAAAGCGCGGTGGCCTTCCCGGGTCTGTCGATCAACGGTTTCACCAACAGCCCTAACGCCGGCATCGTGTTCGTCACCCTGAAACCGTTCGACGAGCGCAAGGATCCGAGCATGTCCGCTGGTGCGATTGCCGGTGCATTGAACGGCCAGTACGCCGGGATTCAGGAAGCCTACATGGCGATCTTCCCGCCGCCGCCGGTACAAGGCCTGGGCACTATTGGCGGTTTCCGCCTGCAGATCGAAGACCGGGGCAACCTGGGCTATGACGAGCTGTACAAAGAAACCATGAACATCATTACCAAAAGCCACAGCGTGCCGGAACTGGCCGGCCTGTTCACCAGCTACACCGTGAACGTGCCGCAGGTCGATGCCGCCATCGACCGGGAAAAAGCCAAGACCCACGGCGTTGCCGTCAGCGACATCTTCGACACCCTGCAGATCTACCTGGGTTCGCTGTATGCCAACGACTTCAACCGCTTCGGTCGCACCTATCAGGTCAACGTTCAGGCCGAGCAGCAGTTCCGCCTCGAATCGGACCAGATCGGTCAGCTGAAAGTGCGTAACAACCGGGGCGAGATGATTCCGCTGGCGACCTTCATCAAGGTCAGCGACACCTCGGGGCCGGACCGCGTGATGCACTACAACGGCTTCATCACCGCTGAAATCAACGGTGCGGCAGCCCCCGGCTACAGCTCCGGCCAGGCCGAGAAAGCCATCGAGAAACTGCTCAAGGACGAATTGCCCAACGGCATGACCTACGAGTGGACCGACCTGACCTACCAGCAGATTCTGTCCGGCAACACAGCGCTGTTCGTGTTCCCGCTCTGCGTACTGCTGGCGTTCCTGGTACTCGCGGCTCAATACGAAAGCTGGAGCCTGCCACTGGCGGTGATCCTGATCGTACCGATGACCCTGCTGTCGGCCATTACCGGTGTAATTGCCTCGGGCGGTGACAACAACATCTTCACCCAGATCGGTTTGATCGTACTGGTGGGACTGGCCTGTAAGAACGCGATTCTGATCGTCGAGTTTGCCAAGGATAAACAGGAAGAAGGCCTCGGCCCGCTGGCAGCGGTGCTGGAAGCTTGCCGTCTGCGTCTGCGGCCAATCCTGATGACCTCCTTCGCGTTCATCATGGGTGTGGTCCCTCTGGTTTTCTCCAGCGGTGCCGGTGCTGAAATGCGTCATGCCATGGGTGTGGCGGTGTTCTCCGGGATGCTCGGGGTGACCTTCTTCGGTCTGTTGCTGACGCCGGTGTTCTACGTACTGATTCGTAACTTTGTGGAGCGCGGTGAAGCGCGCAAAGCGGCCAAGGCGCTGAAATTGGAAAAGCAACTGGAGGCGCAACAATGAGCCTGAAAGCCTTCCTGCCGAGCCTTCTGGTACTGGCCCTGAGTGCCTGCGCCGTTGGCCCGGACTACAAAACCCCAGCGACGGAGGCGGCCAACATCACGGCCGCCACCGATGGCAGCGCCGGTCAGAAGAACTTCGACCGCGCCCGTTTCGAAGGCATCTGGTGGCAGCAGTTCGACGATCCGACCCTCAACCAGTTGGTGACGCAATCCTTGCAAGGCAACCGTGATTTGCGCGTGGCCTTCGCTCGCTGGAAAGCGGCCCGGGCGATTCGCGATGACGCCAGCAATGACGCCATGCCGACCATCACCAGCCGCGCCAGCAGTGATCTGGCCAAGGGGCAAATTCCCGGCCAGACCACCGACCGGGTCAGCAGTGAACGCTATGACCTGGGCCTGGACATGGCCTGGGAACTGGACTTGTTCGGTCGCATCCAGCGCAACCTGGAATCCAGCGACGCTGAACAGCAGGCAGCCGAAGCCGATCTTTACCAACTGCAAGTCACCATGATTGCCGAACTGGTGGACGCCTATGGCCAACTGCGCGGTGCACAGCTGCGGGAAAAGATCGCCCTGGCCAACCTGAACAACCAGCAGGAATCGCGCAAGATCACCGAAAGCCTGCGTGATGCCGGTGTCGGCGATCAGCTGGACGTGGTTCGCGCCGATGCACGCCTGGCCTCTGTCGAAGCCAGCGTGCCGCAACTGCAGGCCGAACAGGTTCGTCAGCGCAACCGCATCGCCACCCTGCTGGGTGAGCGTCCGGACAAGCTGACCGTCGACCTGAGTCCAAAAGACTTGCCAGCGATCGCCAAGGCCCTGCCCATCGGTGATCCGGGCGAGCTGCTGCAACGGCGTCCGGACATCCGTAGCGCCGAACGCCAACTGGCGGCCGCCACCGCTCGCATCGGCGTGGCCAAGGCTGATTTGTTCCCACGGGTCAGCCTCAGCGGCTTCCTCGGCTTCACCGCCGGGCGCGGTTCGCAGATCGGTTCCTCGGCGGCGAACGCTTGGGCACTGGGCCCAAGCATTACCTGGGCGGCGTTCGACCTGGGCAGTGTGCGCGCCCGTTTACGCGGCGCCGATGCTGAAGCCGAAGGCGCCCTGGCGACCTACGAGCAGCAAGTACTGCTGGCGTTGGAAGAATCGGAAAACGCCTTCAGCGATTACGGCAAACGTCAGCAGCGCCTGATCTCGCTGATTCGTCAAAGCGAATCAAGCCGCGCCGCTGCGGACCTGGCCGACATTCGCTACCGCGAAGGCACCGTGGACTTCCTCGTACTGCTCGATGCCCAGCGCGAGCGCCTGGCAGCCGAAGACACCCAGGCCCAGGCCGAAGTCGATTTGTATCGCGGCATTGTCGCGATCTACAAAGCCCTTGGCGGCGGCTGGCAGCCAGAGACGGTCGCCAGCAAGTAACGTTTCAACGAGCTCCTTTGGTTGGCCGCAACCGACCAATTCTTTTGCCCCGCGCCTCATTCGGTCGCGGGGCTTTTTTTTGTCGATCTTTAATTCAACACATACCCCTGTAGGAGCGAGGCTTGCCCGCGAAGAACGATGACGCGTAATACCTGAAAAACCGCAGTGCATTCTTCGCGGGCAAGCCTCGCTCCTACAGGGTTAGTGGGTTGCCTGTTTATCTCGATGTTCTTGCACTGTCACGGTAGCCGTGGTCCCTGCACGCAGGCGGTTTTTGGCGACATAGTCGGCGTCGATCTGAATCCGTACTGGCACCCGTTGCGCCAGCTTCACCCAGGTGTAACTGGGGTTGATGTTGGCCAGCAGGCGACTGCCGGGGGAGTTCTCGCGGTCGGCGATAGCAAAAGCGATGCTTTGCACGGTGCCGCCGAAGGTCTCGCCGCTCATCAACTCGATCTTTACCCGGTCGCCCTCCTCGATTCGTGGCAGTTTTGTTTCTTCAAAGTAGCCGCTGATGTAAAACGAGTCGCTGTCCACCAGTGCCAATAACGCCCCTCCAGCAGTGGCGTAATCCCCCTGACGAGTCAGCAGGTTGGTCACGTAACCACTGACAGGCGCTGCAACCCGCGTGCGCTGCAAGTCCAGTTCGGCCTGGGTCAATGCGGCGATCGCCAGCTGCACATTGGCTTGTGCCAGGCCCAGATTCGCCTGATTGCGCAACAGTTCCGCCTGCGCCACAGCCACTTCGGTACTGGATTTTTCCCATTCTTCGCCGGAGATCGCGAAACCCTGTTTGAGGGTTCGACGGCGACGCTCTTCGCTTTGGCGTTGCCTGAGCAGCGCTTCACTGGAGACAATCGTCGCTTCGGATTGGCCCAGCGTGGCTTTTGCGACTTCCACCGCACGCTTGGCATGCTCCACCGCCAGCGTATAACGAGCCGGGTCGATCTCCAGCAGCAACTGGCCTTTCGTAACATGCTGGTTGTCTTGAACGCTCAGGCTGACGATGCGCCCCGAGACATCGGCGGACAAGGTCACCACATCGGCGCGAACCCGTGCATCCCGAGTCCAGGGGGCGCGGGTGTAATGTTCCCAGGCGAACCAGCCGAGCACGAAAGCCAGCAATACCACCGCCACTGTCACGAGTCGGGCAAGGATCTTCTTCAAGGCATCAAGCTCCCATCACCAGAATCAGCGTCGCGCAAACACACGCGTACAACGCGCCTTCGAACAAGGCTTCATGCCAGACAAAACGCAGCACGCCAAAGCGGCGCAAGACCCAGTCCAGCAGCAGGAAAATCGGCAGGGCCAGCAGTAACGCCTGGGCAATCGGCGGCAAGTAGACGCCACCCAATTCAAAATCAATGGGCAAGGGCCGGCTCTCCTTCCGTTTGGACGGGTTGAAAGTATTTGCGATGTCGCTCCAGAAACGACACCACGATCAACAACGCCACACGCATCCTGAATACCGACCACAGGTGTTCATGAACGTCTAAATGCAAGTCATCCATTTCATCGCCCAAGACACGCAAGTTTGCGAGCAACGGCTCAAGGTCAATCCCGGGCCGTCCAGAAATCAATCGTCCTGTCTCACGCACGGCAGCCAGCAAACGGTTTTGCTGTTCTGTACTCAGCAACGTGTTGCTTTGCCCCTGTTGCCTGAGCTGGTTCAAGGCCACACCCAGTGCCATGCACCCAAGGCTGACTTCGAACAGCTCGCTGGAGTCCTTGTCGTTGGTCGCCGGCAATAGTCCCAGCATCATGGTCAGGCGATCGACCATACGGCTTTCAAACGTAAATTGCTGTTCATCGGTGGCCGGCGTCTTCAGCAAAGCGTAAACCTGCTCGCAGTTTTCATTGAACAGCCGGCGTATCCGCAAAACGGGCCTGAACGGGAAGATCAAGGCGTAGACACTGAGCGCCAGCGCGGAGGCGCTGACATACGCGCCGGCAAACTCGAACCACTGAATGGCACTGTTTTGGCCGATTTCTGTGTTTTGCGGCCCCAGCAACAGAATGGTCGTCAGTCCAAGACCAATGCCTGTACCCGTGGTTGACGGACTGGCCAGCCCCACCGCGACGGCATACAGCAATGGGGCAAGCAACAAGGCGAGTAACTCGAAGTCACTGATCATCGGTATCAGCATGAACAGATAGAGCGCTGACACCACCAAAGCCAGACCCTGCCCCCTGGCAAAGCTTTGCGCGGCCAGCAACGGTCGCGGAAAAGTCGCCATCAGCGAACAGAGAATCCCCACTACAATCATCCCGCCACGGGCCCCGTCCCAAGCGGTCTCGATCCAGATCAGACCGGCTACGAGCAACGCGGCAAATGCCCGGATTGCATTCATTGCCGCCAAAGTGAAGTCCAAATGCAGCGGATTTTCCTGGCCACGGAACACGCAACTGGCTTCACGCCCGTCCTGAATCGCGTCGCTCAGTTCCAGAATCTGCGCCAGTTGCTCCAGCATCCGTGCCTGCTCCCAGCGCAGTGCCCAGGCCAATGAACGTAGGGTGGCAGGCATCGTCTCGGTGAGTTGTTCGGCCTTGTAGGCCTGGTCATCGAAACGCTGTTGCAGCGCGGAAAAATGGTGCCGCGCCTCGGTCGACAGAGAACGCCCTTGCAGGGCCAACTCATCGAGAAACGCCAGTTCTTCGGCGCGTAAACGCTGTATTTCTTCCGGCAACGCGCCTTTCCAGCGTTCGGTGAGCAGTAGCCTCTGGTGACGCAGGGCCGTCAACCGCGAAGTCAGCAGCACCAGTTGATTGCCAAGCAACTGCACCAGACTATTGGCGCTGCGCAACCGTGGCGCATCGTAATATAAATGCCGACGTACCCCCTCCAGAGCACTGATTGCGCCGAGCAGTTGCATTTGCCGCCGATGGAAATCGGCCTCGCTTTCTTCGGTTCGGATGACGGCAGCAGCGTGGGTCGCGAGCAGCTTGATGACCTGATCGATCTTGGCGAAGTAATCCCGCGCCACCGCTTCCGGCCGCGCCGTGAGAAGGCTGACCACGCACACGCAAGCCACCGCCAAAAGCGTCTCGGTCACACGAGTGACGGCCAGCAGGAACGTGCCCTCCTGATCGGGCACCGCCAGCAGCGCCACGACCACCGCCGTGTACCCGCTCAGGACAAATGCCTGGGAACTGGTGTAACGCAACAAGGTGCCGCCGGCGGTACAGAATGCCAACCACAAGGCCAGGGTGAGGATGAAAGGCAGGGGCGCCTGGGGAAAGATCGCCATGATCAACACCGCCACCACAGCTCCGAGCGTGGTGCCGATGACCTGGCCGAAACTTCGGGCCAGGGCCATGCCGCCCAATGGCTGGCTGACGATGACCACCGCCATGATCGACCACTTGGGCTGTTCAAGGTCGAACAGGAAGGCCAGATACAATGTCAGCAGTCCGGCCACAATGGTCCTCAGGGCAAACAGCAGCACCTCTCGTCCGGGGTTGAGTATCGCCTTGAAATATTGAAGCAGTGGTTGCATGGGAGCGCTCATTGAGTCATCTCCAGCAAGCGTAGTCATTGCTTCAGTGCCTCGACAGGTTTCGGTGTCGACAAAACCTGTAGGCAAATTCACCGATGAACACGACTACCTTGATAGAGCCTGTCGATTAGCTCGTCAGCCATAGCAATTGGACGGCCCTTCCTCCGCCCCTTAGGCTGATACTGCTGCGAAAGCGCCACTCTCTATATAAAGTTGCTGCCCATGATTGTGCGTCCCAAGCCGAATCTGATCGGCATGCTGTTTTCTCTTAAAGGCTCGATTGCCAAGCGCATTGCCTTGCGCAGTCTATTGGTGACCCTGCTCGCGTCGGTCATTGTGTTGGTGGAGACTTGGCACCCGGCCTATTTTTCCAAGGTCAATGCCACCCCCTTCACCTTGCTGGGGTTGGCGCTGTCGATCTTCATGAGCTTTCGCAACAACGCTTGCTACGACCGCTGGTGGGAGGGTCGCAAGCAACTGGGGCAACTGATCATCGAAGTACGCTCGTTGATTCGCGAAACCCAAGGATTGATGGCGGCGGCCGAACGTGAACGTCTGCTGCGTGAACTCTGCGGCTTCGCCCATGGCTTGATCGCCCGCCTGCGCTTTGAAAACGAGATGAGCGCGATCAAACCGTGGACGCAAGAAGCCGTAGACGCAAAGCACCCGAACATCACCGACTCACTCTTGCAGCGAATCGGTGCGCGGTGTTCAGCGCTGGTCGAGCGCGGCCAGATCAGTGAATGGCGCTATACCCAACTGGAAACCCGACTGGTCAGCCTCAGCCAGGTCCAGGCCAGTTGTGAACGAATCAAAAGCACGCCACTGCCCTTCCCTTACACCCTGTTGCTGCACCGCACCATTTATCTGTTCTGCATCCTGTTGCCATTTGCCATGGCCGAACCCCTTGGCTGGCTGACACCGGTGATCACCGCCATTGTCAGCTACACCTTTTTTGGCCTCGACGAAATCGGCGACGATCTGGAAGACCCGTTCGGCTTCGATGAGAACGATCTGCCGTGCAATGCAATTGTGCGCATGCTGGAGCGCGAAGTGCTGGCAGCACTGGGGCAAACCGAGTTGCCACCCGCCCTTGAGCCCGTCGACTACGTGCTGAACTAAGCTTGGGTTTGACTCACAGCCCGGCCTGACCGAAGCTGGTGGCTTTGCAAAAGCCTGCCAGCTCCCGGATTCCTGCATGCCTCAGTCCCGCCGCTACTTGCTCATCAGCCTCTGTTTATTGTTTGCCCTCGTCCTCGCCTGGTTTTTCCTGCGGAGCACGACGCCTGTGGTGCCGGCGGCGATCAAGCATGGCTACAGCGAAGCACTGGCCCAGGCACGCACGGGTCAACCGGGCGCGGCGCGGGTGCTTTATCAGCAATTGGGTCGTCCTGACCTGTCAACCAAGCGCCGTGTCTGGCTGCATGCCGAACTGCCCAACTACCCAAGCCCGCAAGCCCTGAAGCTGGCGGATGCGGACCTGCAACATCCATCGGCGGATGTGCGCATCGCAGCGATCAAAAGCATCAATGGGTTGGTGCCCAGTGGGCAGCGCAGCCTATTGCTGGGGCCTTTGCTCAATGACAGCGATCCGAGCGTCCGGTTTGCGGCGGTCAATGCCTTGCTGGGCCTGACCCCGGATGAACTGGGGTTGTATTTCGGCCCCTTGGAGCAAGCCATCGATGCCTGGGAGCAACTGCTCAAGGGTCAGCCGGAAAGCGCCGAAACCCAGTACCAACTGGCGCGCCTGCACTTGCACAATGCCGAGCTGAAGGAAGCGCAGCAGGCCTTGGAGCGCACGTTACAACTGGAGCCCGGTAATCTGCCGGCCCTGGTGATGCAGATCGAAGTGCTGGATAAACAGGGCCAAAGCGATGCCGCCCGGCAATTGTTGGCGAAACAGTTAAAGGCCCAGCCTGACTCGGCCTACCTGCAGCATGCGCTGGGGCTCTGGTTGCTGCATCACGGGCAAAGTGAATTCGCCCTGCTCGGCCTGTCCAAAGCCGTGGAGCTTGAGCCGGACAACAAGGATTACCGCTACGACCTGGCCACCACGCTGCATGGTGAGCAGGAGTTGGAAGCGGCGCAGAACCAGCTGCAGGAAATCGTCCAGCGCCACCCGGCCGATCGCAAGGCGCGCGTGTTGCTGATCAACTATTGGAAGGAAAGCGGACAGTTGCAGAACGTGCAGATCCTGCTGGCACAGCTGGAGCAGCTCAATCCGGATGATCCGGCGTTGCAGCAAGGGCTTTAATCAAGATCGAAAGATCGCAGCCTTCGGCAGCTGCTACAAATCAGAGCAATAAAAGGTGAACCGCCGTCTCGGCGAAAGGTCAAGTGATCAGGCAGTCCACTCAGGCACTTGCAGCCTGCTGCCTCGCTTCCCCTAGTCATGAGAGGGCATTTCTTGTCTACGTCTAACGAGTTGATCAGTGCAAAAGCCGCCACCGGCATTGAAGGTCTGGATGACATCCTGGCCGGTGGATTGTCCCGCGGCCACGTGTTCTTGCTGGAGGGTGAACCCGGAACCGGCAAAACCACCGTCGCTTTGCATTTTCTGTTGGCTGGCGCCCGTGCCGGCGAGCGCTCGTTGTACATCACCCTGTCGGAAACCGAGCGCGAGCTGCGCCAAGGAGCGTTGTCCCACGGCTGGGAGCTGGATGAGAACATCCACATCTTCGAGCTGACGCCGCCGGAAAGCCTGCTCAATGCCGAGCAACAGCAGAGTCTGCTGTATTCCTCGGACCTGGAGCTGGGCGAAGCCACCAAACAGATTTTCGAGGCGGTTGAACGGGTCAAGCCGACCCGCGTAGTGGTCGACAGCCTGTCCGAAATCCGCCTGTTGGCCCAAAGCTCTTTGCGCTACCGCCGACAGATTCTGGCCATCAAGCATTACTTCGTGCGCTACGAGGCTACGGTGCTGCTGCTGGACGACCTGACCACCGAAGCCCTCGACAAAACCGTGCACAGTGTGGCCCACGGGGTGATTCGCCTCGAAGAATTGACGCCCAATTACGGCGCCGAACGCCGGCGCATCCGCGTGGTGAAGTATCGCGGTCAGAAGTACCGGGGCGGTTTCCATGACTTCACCATCATGGGTGACGGCGTGCATGTGTTCCCGCGCCTGGTGGCGGCGGAACATCGCGGCCGTTATATCCGCCAGCAATTGACCAGTGGCATCCCGGAAATGGATGCCCTGCTCGGTGGCGGTATCGAGACGGGCTCAAGCACCCTGATCCTCGGTCCGGCCGGGACCGGCAAATCGTTGATCTCGATGGTCTTCGCCGCTGCGGCGGTGGCCCGTGGCGAAAAAGCCGCGTTGTTCATCTTCGATGAAGAACTGGGGTTGCTGTTCGAGCGGATGAAAAACATCGGCATCGACCTGAAGGCCCTGGAAGACACCGGCAACCTGCTGATCGAACAAGTGGATGCCGCCGAATTGTCCCCCGGCGAATTCTCCTACCGGGTTCGTCGTTGTGTTGATGAACGCAATATCAAAACCGTGGTGATCGACAGTATCAACGGCTATCAAGCGGCGATGCCCGAGGAAAATGCGCTGGTGCTGCACATGCACGAGTTGCTGCTGTACCTCAATCGCCAAGGCGCTGCGACATTCATGACCGTCGCCCAGCATGGGCTGGTCGGTGACATGCAGGCCCCCGTCGATATTACCTATCTGGCCGACACCGTCATCCTGTTGCGCTACTTCGAAGCCCTGGGCAAGGTTCGCCGAGCAATCTCGATCATCAAGAAACGTACCGGCAGCCACGAATCGACCATCCGCGAATACCGCATCAGCAGCCTGGGCATGACCATCGGCGAACCACTGGACGCATTCCAGGGTGTATTGCGTGGCGTGCCAACTTACCTGGGCGCGAGCAATCCGTTGCTTGAGGAAGATGTTCAGTGACGGCCATGGAGGCGATGTCCGAGCGTGCGATCATTCTTGCGCCGTTGGGACGCGACAGCCAGATCGCACTGATGATGCTCAACGAGGCAGGAGTCGACGGGGTCATCACCCGGGATCTGGGCGCGTTGTGCAATGAGCTGTCGCTAGGTGCCGGCCTGCTGGTGATTGCTTGCGAGGCTTTATTGGGCGCCGACCTTGAACCGCTGCTGAGTCAGATCGAACAGCAACCGGCGTGGTCGGATCTGCCGATCGTACTGCTGACCCACCACGGTGGCCCGGAGCAAAACCCTGCGTCGCGACTCGGTTTGCTACTGGGCAACGTGACCTTTCTCGAGCGGCCGTTTCATCCGGTCACGCTGATCAGCCTGGTCACCACGGCGTTGCGCGGGCGAAGACGGCAGTATGAAGCCAGGGACCGGTTGATTGATCTGAGCCAAAGCGAACTGCGCCTGCAAAATACCCTGGAAACCCTCGAACAACAGGTCGAGGAACGCACCGCGCAATTGCGCCATAACGAAGAGGTTCTCAGGCAGTCGCAGAAAATGGAAGCGGTCGGCCAACTCACCGGCGGTATTGCCCACGACTTCAACAACATGCTGACCGGCATCATCGGCAGCCTGGAGCTGCTGCGTCGTCGCCTGGCCCGGGGACGCACCGAAGACCTGGACAGTTTGATCGATCTAGGGGTGACCTCAGCCAACCGCGCGGCGGGCTTGACGCATCGTCTGCTGGCGTTCTCCCGTCGCCAGTCGCTGGATTCAAAACCCGTGCAGATGAACACTCTGGTGGTGTCCATGGGTGAACTGTTGCAACGCAGCATCAACGAAAGCATTCACCTGGAAATGCAGCTGGACGAGCAACTGTGGGTGGCCGAGGCCGATCCCAACCAACTCGAAAGCGCCCTGCTCAACCTGGTGCTCAACGCCCGGGATGCCATGCCCGACGGCGGAAAGCTGTTGGTCAAAACCTCCAATCAGCATCTGGATACCGCGTTCACCGAGGCACACAGCAATCTGCAGCCGGGCGATTACATCGTCCTGAGCGTCACCGATACCGGTTACGGCATGCCGCAAAGCACCATCAACCGGGCCTTCGATCCTTTCTTCACGACCAAACCCATCGGCCAGGGCACGGGCTTGGGACTGTCGATGATTTACGGTTTCAGCAAACAGTCCGGCGGCCACGTCAGCATTCACAGTGAAGTCGGAAAAGGCACCACGGTCAGTCTGTTTTTACCGCGTTTCAGCGGAGCACTGCCCCAGGACACCCGAGTCGATGCTCAACAGGCTCCTTACGCCCGGGACGGCGAAACCGTGCTGATCGTCGAGGACGATCCCGCCGTGCGAGTCCTGGTCAGTGCCGTATTGAGTGAATTGGGCTACGCCTTCGTTGAAGCGTGCGACGCCGACAGCGCGGTGCCGATTCTTGACTCCGGTCAGCGAATCGACCTGTTGATCAGCGACGTGGGGCTGCCGGGCATGAACGGCCGGCAACTGGCGGAAATCGGCCGACAGTATCGGCCTGATCTCAAGGTATTGTTCATCACCGGGTATGCCGAACACGCCGCGGTGCGCGGTGGCTTTCTTGACCCTGGCATGCAGATGATCACCAAGCCGTTCACCTTCGATTTGTTGACGGCGAAGGTGCGGGAGATGATTGCGCAGTAGTTTCGACACAGAAAGTCTAAACCCCTGTGCTGCCGTAATTTTTACCCTTTGTTTCCAACAGTCGCTGAGGGTTGGCTACCAACCTGTCGAGGCCGGATTTGATATCACGCTTGTATTGATTGCGTGCCACCTGAAAGGTCGACTTAGCTGCAAAACTCAGAGTGCTACTCAGGTTTCCATCACCCACGACAGCAGTTACCGGGTTTGATTGCAACGCCATATCAACCAGCCTCGGAATGGTATTAAAGAAGGCCCGCGTCGCCACGTCACTGGCCAGTTTTACCCCAGCTATTTCGGGCTCTCCCCCTTGAGCCGTTTGATAGGGAGCCAGTTCGGGATAAAAAGTCCGCACGCCGCTATTGGTCGCCACGACCGCTCCCTTGGTCGCCGCGGAAAAGACAACTTCTTGGGTAAACCCCTCAGCACTTAACAATTCAGGTGTATCGAACAGATTGTAGGCTGCGATTGCCATCGCCCCTTTGACCGTGATGGTGGCGGCGGTTTCGGCAACAATTCCCGACTTCGGAGGCTTTCCTGCCCAAGAGTTACCTGGAAACGCCTTCTCAATACTTTGAGCAGTGACCTCAAACCCTAGATTGCCGATCAGTGAGGGCACTTCTTTCAACGCCTCAAGATTCATTCCCGGATTTGTGAAGTGTCCAATGATGACGGGAGCAGCGGTAAACAAGGCTCCTCCAGCGGCTCCGGCTGCCAGCTCGGCATACCGACGAAAATCACCGATCTCATCAGCTTGAAGAGATCGAACCCATGAAATGCCCACGATTGCGCCATTCGCAGCGGCCGACGCTCCACCCACACCGGTTACAAGCCAGTTCACCGGGTTAAAACTGCCCAATGCGAGCGACAGTCCATATTTCATTCCCGCCCCCACAAGCTTTGCCCCAAAGTCCTGCGTCGCCGCTGCGAGCATCGCCTTGCCACTTTCTTCTCGCGAGAGTCCTGCAGAGTCCACATACTTCAGCGGATTGCAGGCAACCATTGCATACAAATTCGGTCCGTCTATCGTCCCCGCTGGGTCCGCACTCAACCAGCGCTGACGCCACGGCATGTAGTAACGCATACCGTAGTAATACAGCCCCGTGGCATCACGTTCCTGCCCCGAGTAACGAATGGTCTTGTAGCTCGCCTCCACTTTGTCCCGACCGGCCCACCACGCCGTGCCGCCATAGGGGTAGTAACTTTCCTCGCTGATGAAGCCGGCGTTTTTGTCCAGTTCCAGCGTGCTTGAGCCCAAATGGTCGGTCAGGGTGTAGCGCTGCTGATTGGCTGCGATACCCGCTGGCTGACCCTTTGCCCAATGCAGGATCTGCACGCGGCAGCGTCCGGCCTGGACACTGATCACATGCAGGGTTTCCTCAGGACTTGTGCGAATTTCAACGCCCGGCAGGTAGCGGGTTTCGTGGGTTCGGGTCAGGGTTCCGGTATAGGCGGTACGGATTTTGCGCAGGCGTTGGCCACTGCCGTCATACACGTAGCTCTCTGCATCATTGGGTTCGTCGTCACGGACCACCTGATCGACCTGACGCAGGCAGTTGAGCGCATCCCACTGCAACGCCTGGCCGCGTTGCAGCGTCTTGAGGTTGCCGTTGGCGTCGTAACCGGCTTCGATTTCAGCGTCGGTTGGACGTTCGTTACCGTCGATCCAAGGCAGGCTGCGATTGCTCAACGCCGCCACTGCGGTGCATTCGGTGCGGCTGCCACTGCCGCTGTCGGCGCTGTGGTGCAGGATTTCCAGGTTGCCGCCGGCGTCGTAGTCAAAAGTCTGCCGGTAGTTTTCCAACTGATTCGCATCGGGCAACGAGACGAACTCGGGCAACCCAGGCCCGCTTGATGCGTTGATCCGCTGCCGGCCGCGAGCCTCGATGAGTCGATAGAGGGTGTCATACCCGTAGGTGTTGATGGCGGCGATCCGTTGATTACGGAAATAGCGAATGGGCTGGGCATCGTCACTGATGCGCACCGGATTGCCCACCGGATCGTAGGTGTAGGTCAGATTCTGCAGCGGCGCCGCCCCCGGCACTTGTGCAAGCAGGGTTTTCAAGCGCCCGTCAGCCGGATCGAATGTCGCGTGGGTGACCACACCGTTGCCGGCGGTTTGATGCTCGATCTGTCCGAAGGCGTTGTATTGAATCTGACTGACCAAAGTAGTTGGCGTCAGGTCACCGGCCAGTGTCACGCAGGTTTCGTACAACTCTCCGGCCACAGTCTGATGCAAGGACTGCACGGTGCCCAAGGCATCGATGTGTTCGATCAACTCGCCGACGGCGTTGCAGCCCGTTCGCGTGACCGCCTCCTGAAGTTCCAGCAGTTGATCGCGTTCAGCTTCGGGCACTGGCCAATCGGGGATTTCGGGAGTTTCAAGAAAGCGGCGGGACTGCTCAAGCGACACGCCGAGGACACTGAACTCGCTGAAGTGCTGAGTGCCGGCGCTGTCGTCATGGCGGATCAACTGGCCGCAGCGGTTATGCCGGGCGGATTCGATGCTGGCGTCGGCGTAGGAAAAACAAAGGGTGCGTCGTTGCGCTTCCCCCACCACCTGCTCGAAACCGAACAATGGACGCATCAGTGAATCGTAGACAAACCGCTGGTGGTTGAGTTGCTCATCCCAACTCTCCAGCGCCTGATCGGCTGCACCGGTCAGGCTCAATCGCCAACCGGCATCCACATTGTTGGACAGCAACGCGCGGCCCGACAGGCTGACGAGCGTGGTTTGATTAGGGCGTGTCGATTCGTCGTCTTGATGGAGAGCAAACAGTCGTGGGTCACGGCTGTGGCTGGTACGTCCCGCGAGGTCGAGAGTGTGCTGAGTGATGTGGGCCCGGGGAGTCTGCGTGCTCGACTGCCGATGATAAGCGACACCTCGCACCGAAACGCCACGTGGCTCAATCACTGCAAGTGTCGGTGTGTCTCGGTGCATGGCGTTCAGTCTCGGCATCGGCTGTGCGCAAGCAAGCCGGAGAATATGCGAGAGACATTTATTCGCTTTTTCAGCCTCGTCGGTCAACTGTCAGAACTAACAGGTACCGTCATCAACTTCGCCCCGTGCCTGACCGCGATAGCTGGTAGACCGCTTAAAACGCTTTTTCCGCATAGAACCAACCGACCACGCTATATGACAGTGCGAGGGCTGTCACCTGCCAACTCTGACAGCTATTCAGTGCAATTCCTTGAGGTTTAAATCCCTTATGAAGTACGCAGCCCGCCTGCTTAAGGACCGCTCTGCGCTCGCCTGCCTGGCGCAGGTCAACTTTCAAGGGATGGACAGGCAATGAAGAAAATCATCGCGCTGATGTTGATGGTTGTTTTGGCGGGCTGTCAGGTTCGCGAGGAACAACAAAGAACGGGGGGAGTTTCTCCAACCCGCAGCGCTACAGCCAATGGCGCGGCGGTTGCAGCCGAACTGGCCAGACGTTATCAAGACACGCGCACCAATTGCGGCACAGCCTCAATGCCGGCGTTTCTGTGCTCGGGCATCGTATTGCGCTCGACTGTACCCTCTGCGGATTACTCAAGCTGGAATCCCAGCCCTCATTCACAACAGAGTGGCGGTGTATCGTTCTCGTTTCTGCGCAAGGATTCAAAATTCCGGGATCTTGTATTCGGCCAGATCAATGGGCTAATTTTTTATCCGGTGCTTGCCAACCCGCCTGGCAAAAGGAAGATCGAGGTGTTGTGCAGCTTCCCGATCGACGGCTGGACTCAGCTACGAGACAAACCGGGGTGCGGTTTTCACCCCTATTACCCTGTGCAAAGTCTGCGCTGCCAAACCATCGGCATCACGACAGCCGAGCAATGGATGGCGCATTGGCAAGCCGCTCCTGATCCGGCGAGTGCGCCCGCTCATCAATGCAGTTTCGATGTGCGTGACAGCATGAACCACCTGGCGGCCGACTCCTTTTACCAATCCATACGCACGAGGAATATGCTCGGCGCAAGTTGGTTCCCTCAACAAAACGAACTGATCCTGGCGGCCTGGCCACAGAACATCCCTCGAGAATTGCCCATCGAGGCGTTCTTCTATCTCTATACCACGGGCGGCTTGGCCGGCGCACAACATGATCAGAGGGACTACTACAATAAGAGTGGCGGCATGGTGGTTCCGATCGTGCAAATGGTGCTGCCCGCCTCTCTCAATCAAGAGGCGATATTCGCTTATTACCCGGCGGATCAAGTCGTACCCTGATGCCGCCTCAAGGGCCGACCTGTACGATCAAGACAACATGTCCTGCATGATCTGTTGCAAAACATCCAGATCGAACGGCTTGCCCAGGATCGGCGCTTTGCGGGTGATCGGACTATCGGTCTCGCGAATTTCCTGTGGATAGCCGCTGATGAAAATCACCTTGAGCTCCGGTCGCAGCTTCACGGCGGGTTCGGCGATCTGCACGCCAGAGATTCCACCCGGTAAGCGGAAGTCGGTGATCATCATGTCCAGATGCGGTTTGCTCGCCAGAATTTCAAAGGCCTGCTCGCCGTTTTCGGCTTGCAGCACCCGATACCCCTCACCCGACAAGTAAGCAGACAGCACCATCAAGATCGAAGGGTCATCCTCGACGATCAGTACCACATCTTGTGCATCTTCACTCATGGAAAGCCTTTGTTCGGTCAATAGCTGCTGATACGACCTTGCGGTCACTCAGAGGTTGCGTTTATCGGGCTGTTTTCCTGCAGCGGCAGACAAACGCGAAACAAGGCGCCTTCGCCAATCCGGCTCTCGACGGTGATGGAGCCACCATGGGCGGCGACAATCTGCTCCGAAATAAACAGCCCCAGGCCCAGCCCCGCTACCACGGCCTTGGCGGAAACCCGTTCGAACTGCTGAAAAATGCGCTGCTGATCCTCTTCACTGATCCCGATACCGCGATCCTGAATCTCAACCTGCGCTTGCCCGTCCTGATTGTACACGCGTACGTCGATCTGGCTCTTGGCGCCATAACGCAGCGCATTGGTCAACAAGTTGGAAATCACTTGTTCGATACGAAATTCGTCCCAGTGGCCCACCACGGGCTGCTCGGCCGTCAAGGTCACCGACGACTCGGCGGCCTCGACCTGCGGGGCGAAGTTTTGCAGAAGGTTGTTCACCAGTTGTACAAGGTCAAACCGACTGGGGCGGATCGACAGTTTGCCGGTGCGGATCCGCGACACATCGAGCATGTCTTCGATCAGGCGGATCAGGCTTTTGATCTGCCGCTCGTCGCGGTCGACCATGGCGTGCATCTTGTCCAGCGTGAATGCCGCCGCGTTATTGCGGGCCAGGTGCATTTTGCGCAACTGGGTTTCGAGAATCAGGCCATTGAGCGGCGTACGGACTTCGTGGGCAACGATGGACATGAAGTCATCACGCATGCGCACCGCTTGCTCCAGCTCATTCTGGGTGTTCTGCAACTGTTTGAGCAGCGCCTCCTGCTCCCGGCGACTTTGCTCCAGCGCTTCGACCTGATGCTTCATCGCTTTGCTCTGGCGATACAGGTCGACGAAGACATTGACCTTGCTCTTGACGGCGTGAACATCCAGCGGTTTGTGCAGGAAGTCTACCGCACCGCTTTCGTAGCCCTTGAACGCGTAATTAAGCTCACGCCCGGCGGCACTGACGAACACAATCGGGATGTTTTTGGTTTTTTCCGTGCCGCGCATCAACTCGGCCAGCTCGAAGCCGTTCATGCCGGGCATCTGCACATCGAGAATGGCCATGGCGAATTCGTGTTGCAGCAACAGCGATAAGGCTTCGTCGGCGGACAGGGCCTTGTAGACGATACGATCTTCACGCCTGATCAATGCTT
This sequence comes from Pseudomonas sp. GM102, assembly GCF_000282555.1. Taxonomy (NCBI): domain Bacteria; kingdom Pseudomonadati; phylum Pseudomonadota; class Gammaproteobacteria; order Pseudomonadales; family Pseudomonadaceae; genus Pseudomonas; species Pseudomonas sp. GM102. The sequence goes on from NZ_AKJB01000111.1 coordinate 38,063, forward strand.
CCAGCGCCAGAAGGTTTTCCGGCAGGTCGTCGACGATCAGCAGTTTGGCCTGGATGTTTCCTAACATGCGACTCCTTCCAGCATTGCCCTGTTCATGATTTGCGGTATATCCGTTCTGATTTGACCAATGCTTCAAACTGATTGCCATAGGCCGAAAAATCCAGGGTTTCCTTGCTGCCCAGTGCCAGAAAGCCCCGATGACACAGGGATTCGTGAAACAAGCCAAACGCGCGACCCTGTAGTTTTTTATTGAAATAAATCAATACATTACGGCACGAAATCAACTGAGTTTCCGAGAACACGCTGTCGGTGGCCAGGCTGTGATCGGCGAAGGTCACGTTGTCGCACAGGCTCTTGTCGAAAATGGCGTAACCATAGGCCGCCGTGTAGTAATCGGCAAATGAACGCTGACCACCAGCTTGCTGGTAGTTGTGAGTGTAGGCCCGGACATTCTCCAGGGAGAAAATCCCCTGCCTGGCTTTATCCAGCGAGCGCGGGTTGATGTCGGTGGCATAGAGGATGGTGCGATCCAGCAGGCCTTCTTCGCGCAGCAGAATCGCCATCGAATAGACCTCTTCGCCGGTGCTGCAACCGGCAATCCAGACCTTGATCGACGGATAGGTCTTGAGCAGTGGCACCACTTCCCGACGCAGCGCCAGGAAGTGCGAAGGGTCGCGGAACATTTCGCTGACCGGGATCGTCAGCAATTGCAGCAGTTGCATGAACGCGACCGGATCGTGCAGAACCTTCTCTTGCAGCGCCGAGATGGTCTTGCACTCGAACTGATTCAAGGCGTGATTAACCCGGCGCTTGATCGACGCGCCGGAGTAATCGCGAAAATCGTAGCTGTACTTGAGGTAGATCGCCTCGATCAATAAGCGCAATTCGGTTTCGGTGTCGCGCTCCACTAGATTCGTTCCATCTTCGGTAACCACACACGAATCAAAGAGAACAGACGATCCAGGTCGATAGGCTTGGCCAGGTAGTCGTTGGCGCCGGCGTGCAAGCAGCGCTCCTGATCGTCCTTCATGGCCTTGGCCGTCACCGCGATGATCGGCAACCTGCGCCAGCGCGGGTCCTTGCGGATTTGGAGGGTGGCTTCGAAACCATCCATTTCCGGCATCATCACGTCCATCAGCACCAGATCGATGTCTTCGACTTCATGCAATCGCTCAATCGCTTCACGGCCATTACGGCCGATGACCACGATAGCGCCTTTTTGCTCCAGCGCACTGGTGAGGGCAAAGATGTTGCGTACATCGTCGTCCACCAGCAGCACTTTGCGCCCCTCGAACACCTTGTCGCGGCTGCGGGCGGTCTTGAGCATCGTCTGGCGTTCATGGGACAAACGGGATTCGACCTTGTGCAGAAAGAGCGTCACTTCATCCAGCAACCGCTCGGGCGAGCGCGCGCCCTTGATGATGATCGAGCGCGAATACTTGCGCAGCTCGGCCTCTTCGTCCCGGGTCAGATTACGTCCGGTATAGACGATCACCGGCGGGAACGAGCAGATATCCTCGGTGGACATGCGTTTGAGCAAGTCGTTGCCGAGCATGTCCGGCAGCTTCAGGTCGATGATCATGCAGTCGAAAATCGTGGTGCGCAGCAAGTCGAGTGCATCCTGCGCCAGGCCGACGGCGGTGATTTCGATGTCCTCGTCGCCAATCAGTCGGGCGATGCTGTCGCGTTGCACATCGTCGTCTTCAACCAGCAATACGCGTTTGACCTTCTGCGTCAGTTTGGCTTCGAGACGGGCGAACACATCCTTGAGTTCCTCACGCGTGGTGGGCTTGACCGCATAACCGATGGCGCCCATATGCATGGCGGCCTCGACGCGGTCTTCGACCGAAATCACATGCACCGGGATGTGCCGGGTTCCGGCATGTTCTTTCAGTCGCTGCAATACCGTCAGCCCGGAATGATCCGGCAGGCGCATGTCCAGCAGAATCGCATCGGGGAAGAATTGTCTGGCCAGGTCATAGCCTTCGTCTGCGCCGTGGGCCACCAGGCATTGATAGCCCAGTTCATGGGCCAGGTCGTAGAGAATGTGCGCAAAGTTCGACTCATCCTCCACCACCAGAATGCAGCGAGTGGCGAATGGCGCCTTGTTACGATCATCGTCGAAACGCGGAATATCGACGGCGGCAATCAGCGGCACAGGCGCAGCAACCATGGCGCTTTGGGGCATGACAACCGGCGTGGCTTTCATCGTCTCGACAGGCGCGTCACCCGGCTCGACGTACTGCTGCGGCAGCACCAGGGTGAACACACTGCCCTGCCCAGGCGTACTGGTCACACTGATCGAGCCGCCCAACAAGGTGGCCAGATCACGAGAAATCGACAAGCCCAGGCCGGTGCCGCCGTAACGACGATTGATGGTGCCATCGGCCTGACGGAAGGCTTCGAAAATGCTTTCCTGCTGGTCCGGCGCAATACCGATGCCGGAATCGCCGACAATAAAAGCGATGCCGTTGCCCGGCTGAGCAGCGACGCTCAGGTTGACGGTGCCCTTTTCGGTGAATTTCACCGCGTTGGACAGCAGATTCTTGATCACTTGCTCCAGCCGCTGGCGGTCAGTGAACAGCATCAGCGGTGCATCGGCCTGGAACTGGATCTGCAAATCCAGGTTCTTTTGCGCAGCCAACGGCTGGAACATGCCTCGCAGACCTTCCACCAGACGCGCAACACTGGTGTTCTCCGGACGGACCTCAAGCTTGCCGGCCTCGACCTTGGAAATGTCGAGAATGTCGTTGATCAGGTTAAGCAAGTCATTGCCAGCGGAATAGATCGACTCGGCGAACTTGACCTGCTCGACGCTGAGATTTTCCTGAGGGTTTTCCGCCAGCAGTTTGGCCAGAATCAATGAACTGTTCAGCGGCGTACGCAACTCGTGGGACATGTTGGCGAGGAATTCGGACTTGTATTTGCTTGAGCGCTGCAATTCTTCGGCACGCGCTTCGAGCTCAACTTGAACCAGATTCAGTTCGGTGTTCTTCAGGTCCATGGCATCGCGTTGCGCGGCCAGGATCTGCCCCTGCTCGGCGAGTTGTTTATTGGTGTGCTCCAGCGCTAACTGCTGGGTTTCCAGGTGAGTCTGGGACTCCTTGAGAATCCGCGACTGCTCTTCCAACTCCTCGTTGGCGGTTTTGAGCTCTTCTTGCTGAACTTGCAGCTCTTCATTGAGTTGCTGGGCTTCGGCCAGCACTTCCTGCAAGCGCTGGCGATAGCGGGCGGCCTCGATCGAGGTGCCGATGTTACCGGCAATCAATTCGAGCAGTTCGACATCGCGATCCGTCAGCGTGCGCAGGAACCCCAGTTCGATCACACCATTGACCCGATCGTCGTCGCTGGTCGGCACCACCAGCACGCTGTGCGGTAAACCTTCGCCCAGGCCGGAGCTGACTTTAAAGTAGCCGTCTGGGACGTCATCGAGACGGATCAAGCGCGCCTGCTGCGCCACCTGACCGACAATCCCTTCGCCACTGTAAATATGCTGTTCAAGCGCTTCCTGTTCCCGGGAGAAACCGTAAGACGCGATGCGTTTCAGGCCACCATGATCTTCACGGACATAGATCGCCGCGACAGCCGTCCCTAAGTATTGGGCGCAGAACTGCAGGATGTTGCGCCCCAACAGATTGAGCGATAGTTGCCCCAAGACTTGCTCGGCCAGTTCGGTCTGGCCGTTGCGTAACCAGGCTTGCTGTTCAAGGCGGTGGGCACTGGCCTGTTGTCCGGCGAGGTTGGCGCTGTAGCTTTGGGACAGTTTGAGCAAGTCCTGACGGCCAATGTAGGCCAGCAACCCACTGATACCGGCTACGAACAGCAGATAAAGGGCGATGGTCCAGATCGTGGTGCGCCGCACTTCCTCGTTGCGTGTGCCACGCAACTGCTGCTCCATGTCGATAACGTCTTCGAATTGCTTGCGGATCTCATCGGTCAGCCGTTTGCCGCGTCCGGCCTTGACGGCGCCACGGTAGTCACCGCTGGCGCGCTGCAAATCGATCATCGATTGCGCGTAATTGGCCCATTCTGTCTGCAAGGCCTGGAGCCGGCGCAGACGATCGGTCTGGACCGGATTGTCGGCGGTCAATTCGAGCAAGGTATTGAGAGCGACGGCGATTCTCGGCTTGGCCGTCTCGTAGGGATCAAGGAAATGTTCGTCGCCGCTAAGCAGGAACCCGCGCATGCCGGTTTCCAGATCGACGGTCAACTTTATCGCTTCATTGGCATTATTGATCACCCGGTCGGTGTGCTGGACCCACTGGATCACCGACAGCAGGTAGGTGATCAGCGAAACGAAGAAAACCGCGCTGATGACGCCGACACCCAACGGCAGGCTGACGTTGCGGCTCAGGAGTTTACGGAATCGTTGCTCATCAACCGAGGACGCAGAGGTCATGGGGAAGCCTTGTCGTACTGTTGAAAAGCATCGAGTCTGCCCCAAAACGGCCGGGGCCATCCATTTTTCTGACATGTTTTGCGGCAAAAACCTGCATTTAGCTGCTCTGGGACAAAGGAGCGGTTATTCTGTGCGGCTCTTGTGCAGCTATTGTTTTTGTAGCGCGTCGGGAACCTGTCGTGATTCGTCACTTATTCACGCAAGAACCCGGCGGTTTCGATCGTCCGGCAACCGCGAATTCAACCTTTGAGAGCCCCACTATGTCCGCTGACACCTCCACCATTCTAGTCGTCGAAGACGATGCCATTGTGCGCACGCTGATCGTCGATGTGCTGGAGGAGCTCGAATTCAAGGTGCTTGCGGCGGATGGCTGTGAAGCGGCGCTGGAGTTCATCAACGATGAAGACCAGTACATCGACTTGATGATGACGGATGTAGGGTTACCGGTCATGGACGGTCGGGAATTGGCCAAGCAGGCACGCATGCTGCGTCCCGAGTTGCCGATCCTGTTCGCCAGCGGCTATGCCGAAAGCATCGAGGTGCCAGACGGCATGTATCTCATCGGCAAGCCATTCTCTATCGATCAGTTACGGGACAAGGTCAAAGACATACTCGTCCAAGCCTGAATTTTCTCGCACGCCGATTCTCTGCGCCCTCTACCCGCTTCAAGGAATACCCGTCAATGAGTCAGCCCCGCGCAACCAAAGTCCTGGTGATTGGTTACGTCTGGCCCGAACCCCGCTCTTCTGCGGCCGGTGGGCATGTGATGCAAATTCTCGATACGTTCCTGCAGCAAGGCTGGGACATCACCTTCAGTAGCCCCGCTGGCACCGGTGAGCACCGTGCGGACCTGACCGCGCTGGGCATTCGTGAAGTGCCGATCGAGTTGAACAACAGCAGTTTCGACATCTTTGTCAGCGAACTGGCCCCGGATATCGTGTTGTTCGACCAGTTCATGATGGAGGAACAGTTCGGCTGGAGAGTAGAGAAACACTGCCCCGACGCTTTGCGCGTGCTGGAGACTTCCGATCTGCAATGCCTGCGGCATGCCCGGCATGAGCGGCTCAAGGAACGCTTGAAGGCCAGTGACGACGCCAACGATTTCAGCGAGTTGTTCGCCCCGGCATTGCGTGAAGAGTTCGAGCTCATGGCCGATACCGATCTGGCGAAACGGGAGATCGCCGCGCTGTATCGCTGCGACTTGAACCTGATGATCTCCGAGGTGGAGATTGAATTGCTGGTCGAGCAGTTCGGGTTACCGCAACAACTGCTGCACTGGTGCCCGTTGATGGTCGAACCGCTGACCACTGCATCGCCGGCCTTTGAAGACCGCGCGCATTTCCTCAGTATCGGTAACTTCCGCCACGCGCCCAACTGGGATGCTGTGCTCTGGATGAAAACCACGATCTGGCCGCTGATCCGTGCGCAGTTGCCAGAGGCGCAACTGCATATCTATGGCGCCTATACGCCGCCCAAAGCCACCGCCCTGCACAATGCAGCCCAAGGGTTTCATGTGATGAACTGGGCAGAAGATGCATTGCAAGTCATGTCCGCGGCACGGGTGTGCCTGGCGCCGTTACGCTTCGGCGCGGGTATCAAAGGTAAGATTGTCGACGCCATGCTGTGTGGCACGCCCAATGTCACCACCCCGATCGGCGCAGAAGCGATGCACCGCGAACAGCCTTGGCCGGGCGTCGTGACCCAAACCGCGCGTGAGTTCGCCGATGGTGCGGTTCGTCTTTATAAAGACAAAGACCTTTGGATGAGTGCCCAATCCCATGGGCAGATGTTATTAGCCGATCGTTATCAGTCGGCGATACATGGCCCGGCACTGATCGAGAAGTTGTTGTACTGCCAGCAACATCTGACACAACTTAGAAGGGATAACTTTACCGGCAGCATGCTGCGCCATCATCATCACAAAAGCACTCAGTACATGGCGCAGTGGATTGAAGCAAAAAATCGCATTTAAGAAAATGCCGAACTTCGCCCGCCGAACGCAACAAGAACTTATCAGCACTTGAAGGGACGCCCTGCGAAACGTTCTTCTGATCGCTGTCTTCGACCACCATTCGCTATCGAGCAGCCACGGTCAGTGTCGCAGGCTGGCACAGTGAGCCTGGAAAGAGGCATGATCAACGGGCGATAACAATAAAAGTGCCCTGACATGAGCCGACCAGCCAGAGTTACCGATCCTTCCTACGAATTGATGGACGACCATAACGGGTTGTCCATCATCTATCGTCAGCACGGCTTCCCGTGCCCGTTGGTGCGCTGGCATTTCCACAAGGAATACGAGCTGCACCTGATTGTCGCCAGCTCCGGCAAGGTGTTCATTGGTGACTACATCGGTAACTTCTACCCGGAAACGCTGTTCCTGACCGGTCCCAACCTGCCCCACAACTGGATCAGCCAGGTGGCCGAAGACGAAGTGGTGCCCAAGCGCGACATGCTGGTCAATTTCACTGACGAACTGTTTGAAAGCGGCCATCAGGTGTTCGCCGAACTCAAGGCGCTTGCACCCTTGCTGGAGCGCGCGCAGTACGGCATCGAGTTTCGCTGCAAGCGCACGATTCGCCAGGCCATGACCTTGATGCAGCGCATCGCCGACACCCGGGGCATGACCCGGCTCGGGCACTTTTTCATTCTGCTGGAGTTACTGGCGGCGTCCGATGACTATCAGTTACTTTCCGGTGCCACGACGCCGCAATTGGCCGATGAACACAACATCGACCGCACCAACCGGGCGGTGGATTACATCTTTGCCCATTACGCCCGGGAACTGCCGCTGGAAGAAGTCGCCGAGCACCTGGGTCTGACGCCGACCTACTTCAGCCGAGTATTCAAACAGGCCACCGGGCGCTGTTTCATCGAATTCGTCAATCGCCTGCGCATCAGCAAATCCTGTGAGTTGCTGGCCGATGGCGACAAAACGGTGACCGATGTGTGTTTCGAGTCGGGCTTCAATAATATTTCCAACTTCAACCGGCGCTTTCAGCAGCTCAAGGGCATGACCCCGTCGCACTACCGGCGGTTGGCGGTACAGCGTTTGACCGAGCAAAACCTGGGCTAACCGCTTTTCGTAGGAGCGAGACTTGCCCGCGAAGGCGGTGTGTCAGACAAAACGCCTTCGCGGGCAAGCCTCGCTCCTACAGATCCCCCTATTCAGATCAAAAACCTATACGGATTCGATAGCAGCTAATCGCTAGATAACCGTGCCTTACGCCTCACACGCCAAACCCCAGTGCAAAAAAGTATCGGTCACAGTGCGATGGATGATTTGTCACCCCATCGATTGAAGGCTGTAATCAGTGCACATTCTTCCTGCGCAGGAAGACACAAAAACAATAACTGTCCTTCTGTACCCGCCGGGTGCAGAAAAGGAGTGCACGATGCAACCTTCTGTAAAAGCTCTGCTTGCTCTCACCTGCATGACCCTCAGTAGCGTCAGCCTCGGCGCCCAGACCCTGACCATTGCCACCGTCAACAACAGCGACATGATCCGCATGCAAAAACTCTCGAAAACCTTCGAGGCCGAGCATCCGGACATCAAGCTCAATTGGGTGGTGCTCGAAGAAAACGTCCTGCGCCAACGCCTGACCACCGACATCGCCACCCAGGGCGGACAGTTCGATGTGTTGACCATCGGCATGTACGAAGCCGCACTCTGGGGCGCCAAGGGTTGGCTGGAACCGATGAAAGACTTGCCGGCCAGTTACGCCCTCGACGACGTGTTCCCGTCGGTGCGTGAAGGCCTTTCGGTCAAGGGTACGCTGTATGCCCTGCCGTTCTACGCTGAAAGCTCCATCACCTATTACCGCACCGACCTGTTCAAGGACGCCGGGCTGACCATGCCGGAACGCCCGACCTGGACTCAGATCAGCGAATTTGCCGGCAAACTCACCAATAAGGATAAAGAACAGTACGGCATCTGCCTGCGCGGCAAGGCCGGCTGGGGCGAGAACATGGCGCTGATCACCACTGTCGCCAATGCTTACGGCGCACGCTGGTTCGATGAGCAGTGGAAACCGGAATTCATCGGCTCCGAATGGAAAAACGCGCTGAACTTCTACGTCAACACCATGAAGAAGTCCGGCCCGCCGGGCGCGTCCAGCAACGGTTTCAACGAAAACCTGGCACTGTTCAACAGCGGCAAATGTGCGATCTGGGTCGATGCCAGCGTCGCCGGCTCGTTCGTCACCGACAAGACCCAAAGCAAGGTCAGCGATCACGTCGGCTTCACCTACGCACCGCATGAAACCACCGACAAAGGGTCGGCCTGGTTGTACTCCTGGGCGCTGGCGATTCCGACCAGTTCCAAGGCCAAGGACGCGGCGAAAACGTTCAGCGCCTGGGCCACTTCCAAGGAGTACGGCGCACTGGTCGCGGAAAAAGACGGCATCGCCAACGTGCCGCCAGGCACTCGCGCCTCGACCTACACCGAGGCCTACATGAACGCCGCGCCGTTCGCCAAGGTGACGCTGGAATCGCTGAAGGCCGCGGACCCGAGTAAACCGTCCCTCAAGCCCGTGCCCTACATCGGCATCCAACTGGTGACCATCCCTGAGTTCCAGGCGGTGGGCACCCAGGTCGGCAAACTGTTCTCGGCAGCGCTGATCGGTCAGACCACGGTCGACCAGGCCCTGACCGCCGCCCAGTCAACCACCGAACGTGAGATGAAGCGCGCCGGTTATCCCAAAGTAACCGCGCAATAACAACTGTGGGAACGGGCTTGTGTGGCGAGGGAGCTTGCTCCCGCTCGGCTGCGAAGCAGTCGCAAAATTTTTGGGGCCGCTTCGCGACCCAGCGGGAGCAAGCTCCCTCGCCACACAAACCTGTTCCCGCATTGGATCTTCATTTGTCTGTTCTTAATCGGTTTTAACGCCATGAATATTTCAACTGTCAAAGCTCACATGGACATTGCCCAACCGGTACGTAAAAGCCGGTTGACCAACCCCGGCTGGTTTCTGGTCAGCCCCTCGGTAGCGTTGTTACTGCTGTGGATGATCGTGCCGCTGGGCATGACCGTTTACTTTTCAATGATTCGCTACAACCTGCTCTACCCCGGTGAAAACCAGTTCGTGGGGTTGGAGAACTTCAGCTACTTTCTGAGTGACTCGGGCTTTCTGCCCGGCGCCACCAACACCCTGTTGCTGGTGGGCAGTGTGTTGCTGATCAGCGTGGTGTTCGGCGTGTTGATCAGCGCGTTGCTGGAGGCCAGTGAGTTTCTCGGTCGCGGCATCGTGCGGGTGATGTTGATCTCGCCGTTCTTCATCATGCCCACCGTCGGTGCGCTGATCTGGAAGAACCTGATCTTTCACCCGGTCTCGGGAATTCTCGCCTACATCTGGAAGCTGTTCGGCGCGCAACCGGTGGACTGGCTGGCGCATTACCCGCTGCTGTCGATCATCATCATTGTGTCCTGGCAATGGCTGCCCTTCGCGATCCTGATCCTGATGACTGCCATGCAGTCCCTCGATCAGGAACAGAAAGAAGCCGCGCGCCTGGACGGTGCCGGTCCGGTCGCGATCTTCTGGCACCTGACCCTGCCCCACCTGGCCCGGCCGATTGCGGTGGTGGTGATGATCGAAACCATCTTCCTGCTGTCGGTGTTCGCCGAAATCTTCACCACCACCAACGGTGGCCCCGGCTACGCCTCGACCAACCTCGCCTACCTGATCTACAACCAGGCGCTGGTGCAGTTCGACGTCGGCATGGCGTCCGCCGGCGGTTTGATCGCGGTGTTGATTGCCAACGTCGCGGCCATCGTGCTGGTGCGAATGATCGGCAAAAACCTGACAGACAAAGCCTGAGGCCTGCGCCATGACTCTTCAACAATCCCGCCGCCTGCAAAGCCTGCTGCTCGGCACTCTGGCCTGGGCCATCGCGATCCTGATCTTCTTCCCGATCTTCTGGATGGTACTGACCAGTTTCAAAACCGAAATCGACGCGTTCGCCACACCGCCGCAGTTCATCTTCACGCCCACCCTGGAGAACTACCTGCACATCAACGAGCGCAGCGACTACTTCAGTTTCGCCTGGAACTCGGTGGTGATTTCCTTCAGCGCCACGGCCCTGTGCCTGCTGATCGCGGTGCCGGCGGCCTACTCGATGGCGTTCTATGAAACCCAGCGCACCAAAGGCACGCTGCTGTGGATGCTCTCGACCAAGATGCTGCCACCGGTGGGCGTGTTGATGCCGATCTACCTGCTGGCCAAGAGCTTCGGCCTGCTGGACACGCGCATCGCGCTGATCGTGATTTACACGCTGATCAACCTGCCGATCGTGGTCTGGATGATTTACACCTACTTCAAAGACATCCCCAAGGACATCCTCGAAGCCGCACGCCTGGACGGCGCGACGCTGTGGCAGGAAATGGTCCGGGTGTTGCTGCCGATCGCCAAGGGCGGCCTGGCTTCCACGGTTTTGCTGTCGCTGATCCTGTGCTGGAACGAGGCGTTCTGGTCGCTGAACCTGACCTCGTCCCAGGCCGCGCCACTGACCGCATTGATCGCCTCGTACTCGAGCCCCGAAGGCCTGTTCTGGGCCAAGTTGTCGGCGGTGTCGACCCTGGCCTGTGCGCCGATCCTGATCTTCGGCTGGATCAGCCAGAAACAATTGGTCCGCGGCCTGTCATTCGGCGCCGTGAAATGAAGATCGCCGACTCAACACGATCCCTGTAGGAGCCAGGCTTGCCGGCGAAGGCGATCTTTCGGACGCCTTCGCCGGCAAGCCAAGCTCCTACAGAAAAGCCCGTCCGGCTTAAATGAATAACAACATGTGGAGGCCCATCATCATGGCCAACCTGAAAATCAAAAATCTGCAAAAAGGCTTCGAAGGTTTTTCCATCATCAAAGGCATTGACCTGGAGGTGAATGACAAGGAATTCGTGGTGTTCGTCGGCCCGTCGGGCTGTGGCAAATCCACCCTGCTGCGGCTGATCGCCGGCCTTGAAGAAGTCAGCGGCGGCACCATCGAACTGGATGGCCGCGACATCACTGAAGTCAGCCCGGCCAAGCGCGACCTGGCGATGGTGTTCCAGACCTACGCCTTGTACCCGCACATGAGCGTGCGCAAAAACATGTCGTTCGCGCTGGACCTGGCCGGTGTAGCGAAAGCCGAAGTCGAGAAAAAAGTCGGCGAAGCGGCGCGCATCCTTGAACTCGGGCCGATGCTGGAGCGCAAGCCCAAGCAACTGTCCGGTGGTCAGCGTCAACGCGTGGCCATCGGCCGGGCGATCGTGCGCAACCCGAAAATCTTCCTGTTCGACGAGCCGCTGTCCAACCTCGACGCTGCCCTGCGGGTGCAGATGCGCTTGGAACTGTTGCGCCTGCACAAAGAACTGCAAGCCACGATGATCTACGTGACCCACGACCAGGTCGAAGCGATGACCATGGCCGACAAAGTCGTCGTCCTCAATGGCGGCAAGATCGAGCAAGTCGGTTCGCCACTGGACCTGTATCACCAGCCGGCCAACCTGTTTGTCGCAGGCTTCCTTGGCACGCCGAAAATGGGCTTCCTCAAGGGCAAAGTCACCCGCGTCAACGGCCAAAGCTGCGAAGTGCTGCTGGACGCCGGCACCCGCATCACCCTGCCGCTGAGCGGGGCGAATCTGAGTGTCGGCGGCGCGGTGACCTTAGGGATTCGTCCGGAACATCTGGAGCTGGCGCAACCCGGCGACTGCACCTTGCAAGTCACTGCCGACGTCAGCGAACGCTTGGGCAGCGACACCTTCTGCCACGTCCTGACGTCTTCCGGCGAAGCGCTGACCATGCGCGTTCGCGGCGATCTGGCCAGCCGTTATGGCGAAACCCTGAGCCTGCACCTGGATGCCGAACACTGCCATTTATTCGATGCCGACGGCGTGGCGCTGACCCGCCCAGTGCGCGCCGCAGCCTGATCCGAGAGCATGCGATGAAACTGAATAGACAGAACCTCAACCGCCTCGCTCCCGAGGTGGCCCTGCCCGCCTACACCCTGAGCGACACCCGCCAAGGCATCGCGCACATTGGCGTCGGCGGTTTCCACCGCGCGCATCAGGCGTACTACACCGACGCCTTGATGAATACCGGCGAAGCGCTGGACTGGGCCATCTGCGGGGTCGGCCTGCGCGCCGAAGACCGCCGCGCCCGGGACGATCTCAAAGAGCAGGATTATCTGTTTACCCTGTTCGAACTCGGCGACGCCGACGACGCCGAGGTCCGGGTCATCGGTGCCATCCGTGACATGCTGCTGGCCGAAGACAGCGCCGAAGTGCTGATCGACAAGCTCGCCGATCCAGATATCCGCATCGTCTCGCTGACCATCACCGAAGGCGGCTATTGCATCGATGACAGCAACGGCGAGTTCATGGCACACCTGCCGCAGATCCAGCACGATCTGGCTCACCCGAACGCACCGAAAACCGTGTTCGGTTTCCTCTGCGCCGCACTGGCCAAACGGCGTGCAGCCGGTATGCCCGCGTTCACGCTGATGTCTTGCGATAACCTGCCGCACAACGGCGCCGTGACCCGTAAAGCCCTGCTGGCATTCGCCGCCCTGCGCGACGCCGATCTGCGCGACTGGATCGAGCGCCATGTCAGTTTCCCTAATGCGATGGTTGACCGCATCACGCCGATGACCAGCACCGAGCATCGCCTGCAACTGGCCGACAAACATGCCGTCGATGACGCCTGGCCGGTGGTCTGCGAACCGTTTGTGCAGTGGGTGCTGGAAGACAAGTTCGTCAACGGCCGCCCGGCCTGGGAAAAGGTCGGCGTGCAGTTCACCGATGACGTCACGCCTTACGAAGAGATGAAGATCAAACTGCTCAACGGCAGCCATCTGGCCTTGACCTATCTGGGCTTTTTGAAGGGTTACCGCTTCGTTCACGAAACCATGAACGACCCGCTGTTCGTGCGCTACATGCGCGCCTACATGGACCTGGACGTGACGCCGCAACTGGCGCCGGTGCCGGGGATCGACCTGACCGAGTACAAAAATACCCTGGTGGCGCGCTTTTCCAATCAGGCGATTGCCGATCAACTGGAACGGGTGTGTTCGGATGGCTCGTCGAAGTTTCCGAAGTTCACCGTGCCGACCATCAACCGCTTGATTGCCGATGGGCAGGAGACCAAGCGTGCGGCGCTGGTGGTCGCGGCGTGGGCGCTGTACCTCAAAGGCGTGGATGAGAATGGCCAGACCTATGCAATTGCGGATCCACGGGCGGCGTTCTGCCAGACGCTGGTGGCCGATGATGTGTTGATCACTCAGCGGTTGTTGGAAGTGGAGGAGATTTTCGGGACGGCGATTCCGAACTCACCCGAATTTGTCGCTGCGTTCGAGTGGTGCTGTAACAGCTTGCGCGATGTTGGGGTGACGCGGACGCTGGAAAGAGTGCTCGCCGCCTGATCATTCCCACGCTCTGCGTGGGAATGCAGCCCGGGACGCTCCGCGTCCCATCCAGAAGCGGACGCAGAGCGTCCATTAAGGCATTCCCACGCAGAGCGTGGGAACGATCTTCGGTAGGGTGTTTCCATGGCAAACCAACAACTATTCCTCGGTATCGACTGCGGCACCCAAGGCACCAAAGCCGTGATCCTCGACGCGCACAGCGGCCAGGTCCTCGGTCAGGGCGCCGCTGCCCACAGCCTCATCAGCGGCGCCAATGGTCGTCGCGAGCAAGACACTGCCCAATGGCTGGAAGCCTTCACCCAGGCCACTCGTCGCGCGTTGCTCGCCGCAAATGTAGACGGCCAGGCCATCGTCGGCATCGGTGTTTCCGGCCAGCAACATGGCTTGGTGCTGCTCGACGATCGCGGCCAGGCGCTGCGCCCGGCCAAGCTCTGGTGCGACACCGAGTCCACGCCGGAGAATGACCGCTTGCTCGCCCATCTGGGCGGCGAAAAAGACTCCCTGGAACGCCTCGGCGTTGTCATCGCGCCGGGCTACACCGTGTCCAAACTGCTCTGGACCAAAGAACAGCACCCGGAGGTGTTCGCCCGAATCGCCCGCATCCTCCTGCCCCATGACTACCTCAACTTCTGGCTCACCGGGCGCAGTTGCAGCGAGTACGGCGATGCCTCGGGCACCGGGTATTTCAACGTGCGCACCCGCCAGTGGGACTTGCAACTGCTGCGCGACATCGACCCCACCGGACGCCTGCAAGCCGCGCTCCCGGAGCTGATCGATGCTCACCAACCGGTCGGCACAATCCTGCCGAGTATCGCCGAACACCTCGGCATCAACCCCAAGGCACTGGTCTCCAGCGGCGGCGGCGACAACATGATGGGCGCCATCGGCACCGGCAATATAAAGCCCGGCGCGATCACCATGAGCCTCGGTTCCTCGGGGACCGTGTACGCCTACGCCGAGCAAGCGAACGTCAGCCCGGACGCCTCGGTCGCGACGTTCTGCTCCTCCAGCGGCGGCTGGCTGCCGCTGATCTGCACGATGAACCTGACCAACGCGACCGGCGCGATTCGCGAGTTGTTCGAATTGGATATCGAAGCGTTCAACGCCTTGGTCGCGCAAGCGCCGATCGGTGCCGACGGCGTGTGCATGCTGCCGTTCCTCAATGGCGAGCGCGTTCCCGCCCTGCCCCATGCCAGCGGCAGCCTGCTGGGGTTGACCATGAGCAACCTGACCCGGGCCAATCTGTGCCGCGCCGTGGTAGAAGGCACCACCTTCGGTTTGCGTTACGGGCTGGACCTGCTGCGCCACAATGGCTTACAAAGCCTGCGCATCTGCCTGATTGGGGGCGGTTCGAAGAGCCCGGTGTGGCGACAGATCGTCGCTGACATCATGAATACGCCAGTGATTTGTACCGAGCAAAGTGAAGCCGCGGCCCTCGGCGCAGCGATTCAGGCGGCGTGGTGCAAATCCTGGGCAAACGGTCACGAAGACAGCCTGGCGGACTTGTGCGAGCGTTGCGTAAAGCTCGATCTGGCCAGTGAAACCTTACCGATTGCAGAAAATGTGGCGGCCTGTCAGCAGGCCTATGAACGCTATCGACAGCATGTCGCAACCCTTTAAAGAGCGAGAAACTATGTATCTGGTATGTGGCGAAGCACTGTTCGATTTCTTCAGCGAAGACGATGCCAGCGGCTTGGCATCCAAAGTGAATTTCAAGGCAATTGCCGGCGGCTCGCCGTTCAATGTGGCCGTAGGTTTGCGCCGCTTGGGCGTAGACGCCGCACTGTTTGGCGGGCTATCGACCGATTACCTCGGCCGACGTTTGCAGCAAGTGCTGCACGATGAAGGTGTGCGCCCGGACTACCTCGTGGACTTTGCCGCGCCGACCACCTTGGCGATGGTCGCGGTCGGTGCCAATGGCTCGCCCCACTACAGCTTTCGTGGCGAAGGCTGCGCCGATCGGCAGTTGAGCCTGGCGCACCTGCCAGAGCTAGGGCCTGAAGTGCGCGGTTTGCACGTCGGCTCGTTTTCGCTGGTGGTGCAACCGATTGCCGATACCTTG
The DNA here is from genome assembly GCF_000282555.1 of Pseudomonas sp. GM102. NCBI lineage: Bacteria > Pseudomonadati > Pseudomonadota > Gammaproteobacteria > Pseudomonadales > Pseudomonadaceae > Pseudomonas > Pseudomonas sp. GM102. The sequence goes on from NZ_AKJB01000111.1 coordinate 53,917, forward strand.
CTGGCATTGGTGCAACGGGAAAGCGGCAAGCGCCTGATCAGCCTCGACCCGAACGTGCGCCTGAATCCCGAGCCGAACATCGAATTGTGGCGTTCACGGATTGCCACGCTGGTGGAGCTGGCCGACCTGATCAAGGTCAGCGACGAAGACTTGAGTCTGCTGTACCCCGAGCAAGATCCTCAGCGCGTCATCGAAGGCTGGCTGGAATATCGCTGTCAGTTGGTGTTCCTGACCCGTGGCGGCGAAGGCGCAACAGTGTTCAGCCGTGCCCACGGCTCGTGGTCGGTGCCGGCCAGTTCGGTGAAGATTGCCGACACCGTGGGAGCCGGCGATACCTTCCAGGCGGCGCTGATTACCTGGCTGACCGAGCAGCACCTGGATTCGGTTGAAGGTTTGCAGCAGCTGAGCCGTGAACAGATCGACGCGATGCTCAGGTTTGCGGTGAGCGCAGCGGCGCTGACGTGCAGCAAGACCGGGCCGGATTTGCCGTATCGGCAGCAGTTGAGCTGACATTCGCGCCCCCCTTATCACTACCGCAGGTGCTGGTTTCAGGACCTGCCGGTAGAGATTAAATATTTTTTTGATATATTTTTATTTCGATTAAAAATATGCAACGAGCCCTCAACCCAAATAAAAAGACAAACGGATATTGACAGTTTTATAGTCTTTAAACTTAAGAGCACAGTTATAGCGCTTCCTAATTTCATCTATTCCAAAAAACCAACTCCTTAAACTCCTGCCTCTTCAAACAGTACTACCGCTGAACGCGCAACAGATTCTTATCCTATTGAATTATATAAATAAAACAGATGATCACGGTAAGTTTCCATCAAGACAATCCAGCGGCTACTGAAGGCAAGTGCGTTCAACTAAAAATAACCAGCCCGTTACTTGACCGCTACATGCCTTCAACTAATATCCTTTCCACGCACAGCGCAGGTAAGGAAATTGCTGTGCGGTCATCCTTATACCCCACAACAGGAAAAGGAACTCCAACATGGAAAGTGTCGCTATCTCAGCTGCCCAAATTAACTGGAACGGCGGACAACGCATTACTCTAACCGCAGGAGATACAGCCACCTGTACCGCACTTAGCCCCGGCCAGCTTTATGGCATCTTTACCTACAACTCCGCTCAAAATGACAACAATTCGACTGTCTATGTGAACTGGAGCAACAGCCAGCCGCCCGTACCGATCACGGTGCCTGGTACCACGGCCAATGCAGGCCTGGCATCCTTGGGTTTTGTTTCGGGCACCGATACTCAAACCGTTTCGGTTTCACTGCCCAGCAATGCCGGTAACTCTCAGGTCGAAATCTGGTTGGGAAGTGTCGGCATGCCGACCAACACATCAGGGCTCAGCAACTATCCACTACCGGCCGATGGTGAGCAGCATCCGTTCAACAAGTACGCCCGTTACTATGCGGTACCCCCATCGAAATGGATGAACCTGACGATCACCAGCACCATTACACAGTTCCTCTCTTGCCAGTTCCGTGAGGCGCAAGCGACCGTGTTTGTTGTCAATGAGACTTCAAACGGCCTCCTTGCCAATCAGGTTACCAACATTGGGCCTACTGCCAGTGCGGCTGGGAGCGTCAAGATCGTTTACTCGCAGATTCAGAGCATTACCAATAATCTGCAAGGCGACGGTACGCAATGGGTGTGGATGGATGCTGACAGCCAGCAAGACTCTCAGAGCGCGACCATTTCCTTGCAATCGCTTTGAATTTCCTGGCTGAGTAATGAAGGAAGGCCCCACCCTGTGGGGCCTTCTTTTATTTGGTGTGACGGCCCCAATCGCCTCAAAAAACGCCTGTATTCATTGCGTAAAACCTCGGCTATAGGGGAAAGCCCGATACCCGTCAGGCCCCGGGCCTACGGCATTTCAACCTTGAACATGGCACTTTAATGCTGCACCATCCGCCCCTGCTTTTTCAAAGGACGGAACTCAAGGCATGCTGGACGCAAACGCAATCCATATCTCCCTCACACTCCAAGGCGTTTCCGTCGACCTGCAGGTCCTCAGCTTCGTCGGTCGCGAAGCCCTCAACCAGCCGTTCTGTTTCGACATCGAACTGGTCAGCGCCCGCCCCGACCTGAAACTCGAAGAGCTGCTGCACAAGCCCGGTTGCCTGACCTTCGGCGCCACCGGCCAGGGCAAAATTCATGGCTTGGTGTACCGCATCGAGCAAGGCGATTCCGGCAAGAGCCTGACCCGCTACAGCATCAGCCTGGTGCCGCAACTCGCTTATCTGCGGCACAACCACGACCAGCAGATTTTCCAGCATTTAACTGTGCCGAAGATCATCGCCCAAGTGCTTGAGGCCCGCGGCATTCTGGCCGACGCCTACAGCTTCCAGCTCGGCGCGATCTACCCCGAGCGCGTGTACTGCGTGCAGTACGACGAATCCGACCTGCACTTCATCCAGCGCCTGTGCGAAGAGGAAGGCATTCACTTCCACTTCCAGCACTCGACCAGCGGCCACAAACTGGTGTTCGGCGATGACCAGACAGTGTTCCGCAAACTCGCGCCGGTGAGCTATCAGCAAGACTCCGGCATGGCTGCCAAAAAGCCGGTGATCAAGCGCTTCAACCTGCGCCTGGAAACCCGTACCACCCGCGTCAGCCGCCGCGACTACGACTTCGAAAAACCGCACCTACTGCCTGAGGGCGCGGCCAAAAGCGCGTTCGCCCCGGACCTCGAAGACTACGACTACCCCGGCCGCTTCACCGACCGTGCGCGCGGCAAGCAACTGGCGACCCGCGCCCTGGAACGCCATCGCAGCGACTACCAACTCGCCGAAGGCAAAGGCGACGAACCGACCCTGGTCAGCGGCCACTTCATGGCCCTCAGCGAACACCCGCGCACCGAGTGGAATGACCTCTGGCTGTTGCTGGAAATCGTCCACGAAGGCAAACAGCCGCAAGTGCTCGGCGAAAACATCACCAGCGACGTCACCCATAGCAAGGACGAGTTCCACCAGGGCTACCGCAACCGCTTCCTCGCCACGCCGTGGGACGCGCACTTCCGCCCGGCTCTGGAACACCCGAAACCCAAGGCCTTGGGCAGCCAGACCGCCATCGTCACCGGCCCGCCGGGCGAAGAAATCCACTGCGACGAATACGGCCGCGTCAAAGTGCAGTTCCACTGGGACCGCGACGGCCAGGGCAACGACACCAGCAGCTGCTGGCTGCGCGTCGCCACCGGCTGGGCCGGCAACGCCTATGGCGGCATCGCCATCCCGCGAGTAGGCATGGAAGTGCTCGTGACCTTCCTCGAAGGCGACCCCGACCAACCGCTGATCACCGGTTGCCTGTACCACAAGGAAAACGTCGTCCCCTACGACCTGCCGGCGAACAAAACCCGC
>NZ_AKJB01000112.1:0-11491 GCF_000282555.1 Pseudomonas sp. GM102
GCAGGCTCGCTCCCACAAGGTATCAACGCGGCTGCAACACCAGCGCAAAAAGCTCCCCATGCCCATTCACATTAAGCTTGTGATAGAGATTGCGCCGATGCACCTTCACCGTTTCCGGGGAAATACCCAGTTGCTGGGCGATGGCTTTGCTGGAGAAGCCCTGGAGAATCAGCCGCGCCGTTTCGACTTCACGCACCGATAAACGCGCATCGAAACGATCCAGCAGGGTCGCCAGATCGCCAGCCACGGCCTCGGCGGTCGGCCCTTCCGGGGGCACCAGCTGCAGGTGACGGCGCATGGCCGCCAGCACCCAATCGCGCACACACAGCAGACGGCCCTGCTCTTCAAGGGTGAACGTCGTCGAGCGGCCCAACGATAAACCGAGTACCGCGCCGTCGACGTTGACCATGAACTGCAACTCGTCGCGACCCACCACCGAGCGGAAGTAGCTCAGGTAATACTCGCTCTGCTGAAACTGGTCGGGAGCCACGGCGGCCAGGCTGTGCAAGCCATCGGCAATACCGGCACAAGCGGCCTGGTAGAACGGATCGAGCAGGTACATGCCGGCGCTGTAGTCCGCCAGTTCTTCATGCTCGTCGGCGCCACCCTTGGAGTCGAAATCAATCAGCAGCCGTGGCACTCGCCCCGATCGCATTACCGCGACCAACGCGTTATCCAGTGGCACCAAAAGCTGTAGCGTATCCACCAGCGCACGCCAGAACCCGTCCTGACCCAGCGCCGCAAAGACCCGCGCCAACCCTTGGTGCACCGGCAATTCTTTGAGCAACGCGTCCACGCCCTACCCCTTTCGAGTAACCCATGATGGGAATGGGTGAGTCCCCCGCCTGCCGATACGCTGCAAGCACCTGATCATCACCGGCCTGCAGCAGGCCAGGAGTGCCGCATCATGAGTTGTCATCGCTCGCATATCAACCTGGGACTGGGCGCCTGTTTGTGCGCTTCGCTTTCGGCGGTCGCCGCTGACGCCCCCACCGTGAACGTCTACAACTGGTACGACTACATCGGCCCCAACACCTTGCAGGATTTCAAGCGCGACACCGGGATCCAGCCGGTTTACGACACCTTCGACAGCGCCGAAGTCCTGGAAGGCAAACTGCTGACCAGCCGCAGCGGCTACGACGTGGTGGTGGCCAGCAACTTCAGCTTGCCGACGCTGATCAAGGCCGGGGCGCTTGCACCACTGCCCCGCGCACAAATGCCTGACTACAAAAACATGGACACCGGGCTGCTGGCGAAACTGGCCAACAACGATCCGGGTAACCAGTACGCTGTGCCGTATCTGTGGGGCACCAACGGCATCGGCTACAACGTCGACAAGGTCCGCGCCGCCTTGGGCGACAAGGCGCCGGTGGACTCCTGGGAACTGGTGTTCAATGAAGCGAACCTGGCCAAGCTCGGCGAGTGCGGCGTGGCGATGCTCGACTCGCCTTCGGAGATGCTGCCGGTCGCGCTGCATTACCTGGGCCTGCCACCCAACAGCACCAACCCCGAGGACTACAAGAAAGTCCAGGCACTGCTGCTCAAGCTGCGCCCGCATATTGCCTACTTCAACTCGTCCAAATTCATCAGCGACCTGGCCAACGGCAATATCTGCGTGGCGGTGGGTTGGTCCGGCGCGATGCTGGAAGCCAAGACCAACGCCGAGCAGGCAGGCAATGGCGTGAAGATCGCCTACAGCCTGCCGAAGGAAGGTGCGCCGATGTGGTTCGATACGTTGGTGCTGCTCAAGGACGCGCCGCATCCGCAACAAGGCCTGGCGTTCATCGACTACCTGATGCGCCCGGAAGTCATCGCCCCGGTCACCGACCACCTGTCCTACCCCAACGGCAACCGCAGCGCGACCCGCCTGGTGGCCGAGGCGACTCGCAACAACCCCGCCGTTTACCCACCGGCCGAGGTCATGGCCAAGCTGTTCACCCTTGAACCGCTGCCCAAGGCGACCGAGCGCGTCCGCACTCGCGTCTGGAGCACCGTGAAGAACGGTCAGTGATCCCCGATGCCTCTCAACCAAGCGCAATCCCATGTGGGAGCGAGCCTGCTCGCGATGACGGTGGGTCTGTCGATAGCCGTGTTGAATGATAAACCGCTATCGCGAGCAGGCTCGCTCCCACAGGTTCCGCACCTGACTGGCATTTGTCAGTAAACCCCTTTTTCTGCCACGAATTGAAGATGAGAGAAACGATGAAACCACGAGCCCGCGACCTGAACATTCAGTTCGGCCAACTGCAACCCGGCCCTCTCAACGCCATCACCGATGTGCCCGGCGTACGGGTCGGCCATAGCAATGTGCGAGGACAAACCGCCAGCGGCCGCGACATCTACACCGGCGTCACGCTGATTGAGCCACGCGCCGGTTCCGCCAATCAACAGCCATGCTTCGCCGGCGTCCATGTGCTCAACGGCAACGGCGATGCCACGGGGCTTGAGTGGATTCGCGAGGCGGGTCTGCTGACCAGCCCGATTGCCTTCACCAACACCCATAGCCTGGGCGTAGTGCGCGACGCGCTGATCGTTTTGGATCGTCAGGAGCAACCCGACGAAGGGCGCCTTTACTGGAACATGCCCGTGGTGCTGGAAACGTTCGACGGCTTGCTCAATGACATCAACGGTTTTCATGTACGTCCGGAACATGTGGCCGAAGCTCTGCGCACAGCCGTTGGCGGCCCGGTCATCGAAGGCGCGGTGGGCGGTGGCAGCGGGATGATCTGTCATGAATTCAAGGGCGGGATTGGCACCGCATCGCGCCGGCTGAATGGTGCTCAAGGAGGCTGGACCGTCGGCGCAATCGTCCAGGCCAACCACGGCATTCGTCACGAATTACGCGTCGACGGTTACCCCGTGGGGCGTTATATGGAGCAGGTCGACTCGCCCTTCCTCAAGGCCTCCCTGCCCCATCCGGGCATGGGCTCCATCGTCGTCTGCCTGGCCACCGACGCGCCTCTTTTGCCACACCAATGCACGCGCCTCGCGCAACGTGCCAGCCTCGGCCTGGCCCGCACCGGTGGCGGCAATGAAGACCACAGCGGCGACATTTTCGTGGCATTCGCCACCGGCAATCAGCACGTGCCGCCGGCCGCCTATGAAGGCAAAGGCGCACCTACTTGCGATCACCTGAGGATGGTCAACAACGACCACATCAGCGAACTGTTCCTGGCCGCCACCGAAGCAGTGGAAGAAGCCATCATCAACGCCCTGCTGGCCGCGAACACCACCGAAGGCAACGGCCATACGGTGCCGGGCCTGGATGCCAACACCTTGCTCAAAGCGCTGCGCCAGGCCGGTTGGCCGGGAGGATTAGACTAATGGTACTTGAGTACCAGCCACCGGCTTCTTACGATGTTGATACGTAGCGGTTGGAGGTTTAAAGCCGTTGCGTAGGTGGTGAGTGAACTGAACCCCAATAAGCTCACCACTTGTTTCATGCGCATCTTGAGCCTCTGGGCTCTACTTCCTCCCCATCAAAGAGCTTTGAGGCTCTTTTTTTGTCTGTAAAAACTCCAGCCCGGCATCTGACCGCAACGCGAGTCAGGACTTTGTAGGAGCCAGGCTTGCCGGCGAAGGCGTCCTTGAAAGTGCCTTCGCCGGCAAGCCTGGCTCCTACGAAAGCTCGCTTACTGACGCCGACTGCAAAACAGCCCGTTCAGACTGAGACAACCCCCGCCAGGACAGCAACGTAATGCCACCTATACTCCAAACCACCTTCCCCCACGGGGGTCTGCGCTACCAACAATAAAAAGCAGAGGTGGAACATGGTCTGGCAGCAAATCTACGACCCCTTCGGCAACCCGTTGCTATCAACCATCATGGCGGCGGTGCCGGTGGTAGTGATGCTGGTCTCCCTGGCGTTTTTCCACATCAAGGCGCATCTGGCGGCATTGTTGGCCCTGGGCTCGGCCTTGTTGATTGCGATTTTCGCCTTCGGCATGCCGGCGGACATGGCGGGCTCGGCCGCGCTATATGGTGCCGCCAACGGTCTGCTGCCGATCGGCTGGATCGTGCTTAACATCATCTTCCTGCATCGGCTGACCACCGAGAACGGTTCGTTCAAAGTGCTGCAGGATTCCCTGACGCGCATCACCGACGATCGACGTCTGCAACTGCTGTTGATTGCCTTCTGCTTCGGCGCCTTCTTCGAAGGGGCCGCCGGTTTCGGCACCCCCGTGGCGGTGACCGGGGCCATTTTGATCGGGCTGGGCTTCTCGCCCCTGGCCGCGTCTGGCCTGGCGTTGATTGCCAATACCGCGCCCGTGGCGTTCGGCGCCCTGGGTACGCCCATCATCACCTTGGCCAAAGTGACCGGGCTGGATGAAATGGAGCTGTCGATGATGGTCGGTCGGCAATTGCCATTTTTCTCGGTGATCGTGCCGTTCTGGCTGATCTGGGCCTTCGCCGGCTGGCGCAAGATGCTGGAAATCTGGCCGGCGATCCTGGTCGCGGGAATCAGCTTCGCCATACCGCAATTCCTCGTGTCCAACTACCACGGGCCGATGCTGGTGGATGTAATCGCCGCGCTGATTTCCATGGCCTGCCTGACCGGTTTCCTCAAGGTCTGGAAGCCAGCTACTGTGCACACCTCTGCCGCCTTGTCGGGGCGCGCCGACAACTCCAGTGTGGATGTGGACCCGGACGAGAAACCCAGCGCGACTTTTGCCAGCGACGCCAAACCTGCCGTAATGCGGGCGTGGATGCCATGGATCATCCTCACGGTCTTCGTGTTTGCCTGGGGCACCCAAAGCTTCAAGAACCTGTTCGATACCCGCCCGGCGATAGATCCGCAAACCAGCGCCGCCAAGCTCGATCCTCAGGGTAAGCCAATGCGCGAGGCGAACCCGATCTTTGCCCCGACCTTGACCTTCACCACCATTCACCAACAAATCGAGAAGGTGCCGCCCGTGGTACCTACACCTAAAAAAGAGGACGCGGTCTACAAGTTCACTTGGCTCACCAGCACCGGCAGCGGCATCTTGCTGGCGGCGATCCTCGGCGGGCTGCTGATGGGTTATTCGATCCCGCAGCTGCTGCACCATTACCTGCGAACGCTGTGGGTGGTGCGTTACTCGCTCATCACCATTGTGGCCATGCTTGCCCTGGGCTTCCTGACCCGCTACTCGGGCCTCGACGCGACCATGGGCCTGGCCTTCGCCGCCACGGGCATTTTCTACCCCATGTTCGGCACGCTGCTCGGCTGGCTCGGCGTTGCCCTGACCGGCTCGGACACGGCCTCCAACGTGCTGTTCGGCGGCTTGCAACGGGTAACCGCCGAGCAACTGGGCCTGAGCCCGGTATTGATGGCCGCGGCCAACAGCTCCGGCGGGGTCATGGGCAAGATGGTCGACGCCCAGTCGATCGTGGTCGCGTCCACCGCCACCCGCTGGTACGGCCATGAAGGGGAAATCCTGCGCTACGTGTTTTTCCACTCCGTGGTGCTGGCGATTCTGGTCGGCGGGCTGGTGACATTGCAGGCTTATGTGGCGCCGTTCAGTCAGATGGTGGTGGGCGGGAATTAACCGAGGCGACCGCTGTTGACCATGGCCCGGCATCGCAACCCGGGCATGGCTCACGCCAGATAACCGCCGTTCACATCAGGCCGAAACTTGCGCATGGCAACAGTAGGCTAAGCTTTCAGCAGCTCATTGCTCACGATGCTCGATTCTGCAGGGTTTGGTTTTTTCTGGAGAGCGTCTGCAACAGCTATTTCAGACAGGCCCAAACCTTTCACGCAGGATTGACGTGATGACCGAGCCCCTCCTCAGCTTTGATGCACTCAAGCGCGCCGCTGCCGCCGGCGAGATCGATACCGTGTTGGTCTGCATGGTCGACATGCAAGGACGACTGGTCGGCAAGCGATTCCAGGTCGAGTTTTTCATCGACAGCGGCCATGAAGAAACCCACTGCTGCAATTACCTGCTGGCTGACGACATCGACATGGAACCGGTGCCGGGTTACGCCGCAGCCAGCTGGAGCAAAGGCTATGGCGACTTTGTCCTGAAACCCGACATGGCCACCTTGCGTCGCGTGCCCTGGCTGGAATGCACGGCGCTGGTGCTCTGCGACGTACTCGATCATCACCACCGACGCGACCTACCCCACAGCCCGCGGGCGATCCTGAAAAAGCAGATCGAGCGCCTGCGTGAACGCGGCTATACCGGCATGTTCGCCTCGGAGCTGGAGTTCTATCTGTTCGACGAGAGCTATGAGGCGATCCACGAGCGCAACTACCACAAGCCGAAGACCGCCGGCCATTACATCGAGGATTACAACATCCTCCAGACCACCCGCGAAGAGCCGGTGCTGCGGGCGATTCGTAAGCATCTGCAAGCCTGCGGCATTCCCGTGGAAAACTCCAAGGGTGAATGGGGGCCGGGGCAGGAAGAGATCAACATCCGTTATGCCGATGCCCTGACCATGGCCGACCACCACGTGATCATCAAGCACGCCTGCAAGGAGATTGCGCAACTGCAGGGGAAGGCGATCACGTTCATGGCCAAGTGGCGCTACGACGCCGCCGGTTCCAGCAGCCATGTGCACAATTCGCTGTGGGACAAGAATGGCAAAAAATCGCTGTTCTTCGACCCCAAGGCCGAGTTTGGCATGTCGAAACTGATGCGTTCCTGGGTGGCCGGGCAGCTCAAATACGCCAACGACATCACCTGTTTTCTGGCGCCCTACATCAATTCGTACAAGCGCTTCCAGGCCGGCACTTTCGCGCCGACGCGGGCCGTGTGGAGTCGGGACAATCGCACCGCAGGCTTTCGCTTGTGTGCGGAAGGCAGCAAGGCCATCCGCATCGAATGTCGCATCGGCGGTGCCGACCTCAACCCCTATCTGGCCTTCGCTGCCTTGATCGCCGCAGGCCTGGCCGGTATCGACGAAAAACTCAGCCTGACGCCGCCCTTCGAGGGCGATGCCTACGTCGACGAGCACTTGCCCGAAGTGTCGAAAACCTTGCGCGATGCCTGCGCCGCGCTCAAGGCGTCGAGCATGTTGCGCGAGGCATTCGGTGATGAAGTGATCGACCACTACGTGCACACCGCCGAGTGGGAACAGAAAGAGTACGACCGGCGCATCACCGACTGGGAACTGCAGCGCGGCTTCGAGCGCTATTGAGCACGCCATGACTGAGATCGTTCAACTCATCTCCCCGGTCGATGGCCGGGTCTACGCCGAACGCCGCCGTGTCGATGCGGCGCAGCTCGACCAGGCTCTGGCAGCTGCCGCAGCCGCCCAGGTGCAATGGCAGCGCCGGCCACTGAGCGAACGCGCCGCATTTTGCAGCGCCGCCGTGGACGCAATGCTGGCGATGAAGGCCGAGATCGTGCCAGAGCTGGCCTGGCAGATGGGTCGCCCGGTACGCTTCGGCGCCGGCGAGCTGCGCGGTTTCGAAGAACGTGCGCGGCACATGATCGCCATTGCACCTGAAGCGTTGGCGGCGATTGAACCTGCGCCTGTCGCCGGTTTTCGGCGCTGTATCAAACGCGAACCGTTGGGTACGGTGCTGGTCGTTGCACCGTGGAATTACCCCTATCTGACGGCGGTGAATACGATCATCCCGGCGCTGATGGCGGGCAACAGCGTGATCCTCAAACACGCCACACAAACGTTGCTGGTGGGCGAGCGTTTCGCCGAGGCCTTTCGCCGCGCCCATCTGCCCGAAGGCCTGTTCCACAACGTGCTGCTCGATCATCAGCAGACCGCCGCGATCATCGCTTCAGGACGCGTGCAGCAGGTGAACTTCACCGGCTCAGTCGACGCCGGTAAAGCCATGGAAAGCGCCGCCACTGGATGCTTCCTTGGCGTGGGCCTGGAGCTCGGCGGCAAAGACCCGGCCTACGTTCGGGCAGACGCCAACCTTGAGCATGCGGTGGAAAACCTGGTGGACGGCAGTTTCTTCAACTCCGGGCAAAGCTGCTGCGCCGTCGAGCGTATCTATGTCGATGAAAAAATCTACCCGGCCTTTGTCGAGCGCTTCGTCGCCTTGACCCGCCAATACGTGCTGGGCAATCCGCTGGACGAAGCCTCCACCCTCGGCCCGCTGATTACGCCGAGCGCCGCTGAATTCGTTCGCGGGCAGATCGTCGATGCGCTGGCACAAGGGGCCAGGGCGTTGATCGATGCAAAGGACTTTCCCGCCGATGCACCGGGCAGCGCCTACCTCGCGCCGCAGGTACTGGTGGACGTCACCCACCAAATGTCGGTGATGCGCGAGGAAAGCTTTGGCCCGGTGGTCGGCATCATGCCGGTGGCCAGCGACGACGAAGCCATCGCGTTGATGAACGACAGTGAGTTCGGGCTCAGCGCCTCGATCTGGACCCAGGACCTCGCCGCCGCCGAACGCATCGGCGACGAGATCGCCACCGGCACCGTGTTCATGAACCGCTGCGATTATCTGGACCCGGCACTGGCCTGGACCGGGGTGAAAAACAGCGGGCGCGGCGTCACGCTGTCGCGTCTTGGCTATGAACACCTGACCCGCGCGAAATCCTTCCATCTGCGCCACGAGATCTGAGCCATGAGCCTGACCGCGAACTGGAATTACCCCACGAGCATCCGCTTCGGCGTCGGCCGCATCGCCGAACTGGCCGAAGTCTGCCGCAGCCAAGGGATCCAGCGACCGTTGCTGGTTACCGACAGTGGCCTGGCGCGTGCCCCGATCACCACCGCGGCAGTGGAATCCTTACGCGCCGCCGGCCTTGGCGTCGCGCTGTTTTGCGACCTCAAGCCCAATCCGATTGAAGCCAATCTGGCAGGAGGACTCGACGCCTGGCGCGCCGGCAACCACGATGGCGTGGTCGCCTTCGGCGGTGGTAGCGGCCTGGACATGGGCAAGCTCATCGCGTTTATGAGCGGCCAGACCCGACCGGTTTGGGATTTCGAAGACATCGGCGACTACTGGACACGCGCCGACGAAAGCAGCATCGCCCCGGTCATTGCGGTGCCGACCACCGCGGGGACTGGTTCCGAGGTGGGCCGTGCGGCGGTGATCATCGACGAACGTACGCACACCAAACGCATCATCTTTCACCCGAAAATGATGCCGCGCATAGTCATCAGCGACCCGGCCCTCACTGTCGGCATGCCGGCAAAAGTCACCGCCGGCACCGGCATGGATGCCTTTGCCCATTGCCTGGAATCGTACTGCGCTCCCGGCTTTCATCCGATGGCCGAAGGTATTGCGGTGGAAGGCATGCGCTTGGTGGCCAATGCCCTGGTACGCGCCGTACACACCCCCTCCGACCTCGACGCGCGTGCGCAAATGCTGGCGGCTGCGGCGATGGGCGCCACCGCTTTCCAGAAAGGCCTGGGTGGCATGCACGCACTCGCCCATCCTGTGGGCGCCCTGTACGACACCCACCACGGCATGACCAATGCCACGTTCATGCCCTATGTACTCAAGTTCAATCGCCCGGCCATCGAAGAACGCATCACCCGCCTGGCGGCTTATTTGCGCCTGCCCTCCCCGGGCTTCGACAGCTTTCTGGCCTTCGTTCTCAAGCTGCGCAAAGACATCGGCGTGCCGCATACGCTGTTTGAACTGGGGGTGGATGACAAGCAGGTCGATTTAATCGCGGACATGGCGATTGTCGACCCCTGCGCCGGCGGCAACCCGCTGCCATTGACACGAAGTGGCGCGGCAGAAATTTTCGACGCGGCGTTTCACGGCCGTCTCTAGAGCAATCGTCTGTCCTGGCCAACGTGTGAGCACGAAAACCTGGATGGATTTCAACCGTTAGAGGCAGGAGCAGTACGACAGGGGGTTGAAGACAAACCCATTCGGCAACGCACAACCCGGATGGATGTGGATCAAAACCTGAACAAGAGCACACGCTATGAGTCCAGTAAGCCAACCCGGCGCCACCGCGCCACAAGACGACGACCTCAAGGTGTTGCACAACATGGGCTATGCCCAGCAACTCTCGCGACGCATGGGCGTTTTCTCCAACTTTGCCATTTCCTTTTCGATCATTTGCATCCTCTCGGGTGGCATCAACTCACTGGCACAGGGCACTTCGGGTGCAGGCGGTGCAGCCATCGGCATCGGCTGGCCACTGGGCTGCCTGATCTCCGGGGTTTTCGCCATGGCCATGGCACAGATTTCCTCGGCCTACCCAACGGCTGGCGGCCTTTATCACTGGGGCTCGATTCTCGGTAACCGCTTCACCGGCTGGCTGACGGCCTGGTTCAACCTGTTGGGACTGATCACGGTGCTCGGCGCGATCAACGTCGGTACCTATTACTTCTTTTTCGGCGCCTTCGGACCGGCCCTGGGAATGGAAGACACCATCACCACACGGATCTCTTTCCTGGCGATCCTGACTGGCCTCCAGGCCTTGTGTAACCACTTCGGCATCGGCCTGACCGCAAAGCTCACTGACTTCTCGGGCTACCTGATCTTCGCCACGGCGCTCGCGCTGACCATCGTCTGCCTGATCGCCGCCCCCAGCTTTGAGTTCGCCCGGTTGGTGACCTTCGGCAACTACTCCGGCGAAGCCGGCGGCAACGTCTGGCCACAGGTGTCGAACGGCTGGATTTTCATGCTCGGCCTGCTCTTGCCGATCTACACCATCACCGGCTATGACGCCTCGGCGCATACTTCCGAAGAAACCCATCGGGCATCCGTGTCGGTACCGGTCGGGATGGTCAGCTCGGTGGCCTGGTCGTTGCTGTTCGGCTGGGTGATGCTCTGCTCGTTTGTACTGATGCTGCCAAGCATGGACGAAGCGGCGAAGCAGGGTTGGAATGTGTTCTTTTGGGCGATGGACACTCAGGTGAACCCGGCGATCAAGATGGCGCTTTACCTGGCCATTTTCATCTCGCAGGTTCTCTGCGGGCTGGCGACCGTGACCTCGGTCTCACGCATGATCTTCGCGTTTTCCCGTGACGGCGGCCTGCCCTTCTCCAAAGCATTGGCCTCGGTCTCACCGACCCATCGCAGCCCGGTGGCGGCGATCTGGACCGGTGCCACGCTCGCGGTGTTGTTCGTGTGGGGATCGTCCCTGGTATCGATCGGCGAAACCCCGGTTTACACGATCGTGGTCTCCTGCACGGTGATCTTCCTGTTCTTCTCTTTCATCATTCCCATCGTGCTGGGCCTGTTTACCTACGGCACTGCGAAGTGGCCGACCATGGGGCCGTGGAACATGGGGCGCGGGTTTTACTCGTTGTTCGCCATCCTCTCGGTCCTTTCGATGGTGCTGATCTTTGTCATCGGCATCCAGCCACCGAACGATTGGGCGCTATACATCACGCTCGGTTTTCTGCTTCTGACAGCAATCATCTGGTTCGCCTTTGAAGCCCGACGCTTCCAGGGCCCACCCGTGGGCGACATGATCATCAAGCGTCAGGCAGAAATTGCAGCGGCTGAAGAGGCGTTGAACAAACAGGCGGGGAGCTGATTGCCATTAACGGTAAACCGGACATGTAGGAGCCAGGCTTGCCGGCGAAGGCGCTCTTAAGGACGCCTTCGCCGGCA